>JAUNHN010000015.1:0-12565 GCA_030523915.1 Capnocytophaga sp.
TGGTTGTGTCTTCGTGCATACTATTCAGCAGTTTTTATTAGGAAATAATGCTTTGATAGAGCGTAATTTAGAAATAATGGAACGTATATATTTCAATACTGAAAAGCAAAATAGTACGCTCAGATACGATGTGAATTTTTTTAAATCCTTGTATAATAAGGACTTAACAAATTGTGAAGCTGTTTTAAAAGAAATGGTTAGTCCAAAAGTTCACTCAAAGCGAAACGAAGACCCTTTGCTAAAAAAATACATTTCTATGCCAGCTTTGGGTTATGCCAAATTGGCTTGGCGTAGAGGCTTGGAAGTAGAAGTAAAAAGCAAACTCATTCCCAAAGAGTTATTGCCTATTCAGCCTTTACAACATTATGAAATTCCGTATGATTTTTTGAGGTAAAATAATGGTACTTAATATGTTTGGTAAAAAACGTTCTTTGAAATAATATAAAAAAATATAGATTTTTCCCAAACAGAAGGCTTTGAACGAACCATTGCTTACAAGTGAGGTCATAAATATCAAATCAAAAAGACAAAATGCGGTTGATTATTTTAAAAGGAATTTAAACCTAAAAAATATTCCTAAAAATGGAAAATTGACCATTTCAGAAGATAAAATATTCAAAATATCCGATGAAGGAACCGATGATATATACAGAGTAACGATTGAAAAAATAACTAAAACAAACTAATATGCTTACTAAAAAAGAAAAAAAAGAGTATGTATTTGGAAAATTAGACGAGCTTCTAAAACCATTAGGTTACAAGGCACTTAAAACAGGTGGAGACCCTTGTTATATACTTGATGAAAACGAATATAGATGCAAATTTTACCTTAATTTTAGTGATAGGGGTGACTTGTATTTTTCTAAATATAGTATGTCCTTAAAAGTAGTAGAAAATATTGTGGAAGAAATCAATACTCTAGTTAGTTTTAATTTAGATAAAAAAAGGTATATAATCCCAACGGTTTTTGATTCAAGTGAAAACCCATATATTTACGAGATAATAGGAACTCGAGAGGATTTAGAGAATTTCACAAATTGGATGCTTGATTATCTTAAAAATGATGGACAAAAATTTATAGAAACCTATTTCTACCTCCCGAATGTTTTAAAGAAAATGAATGATTTAGAACAAAAAGGTAAAAATTGGAATGAACTTTTGTCAGGAACATTAGACAGTAATTTTAGAGGTTTAATAATTGCTAAGTTATGCAACGATTCTGCTTTTGATGACAAAGTAAAAAAACTTGATGTCAAATTTAGCCAAAAAGGTTACGAAGAATGGCTACCCTATTACGAAAAACTCAAAGAACGCTTAAAAAGTATAGAATCCATTTATGATATTTAGAAAAATAAGATTGCCTAATGTATTTCAAAAGAATAAAAGTTTTTTAATTTTGGAATGACAGTATTATCTGAGTTTTTAGATACACTTGTTAAATTAAAAAATTATCTTGATAAAAATTATTGATGCTAAACTATCCCAAACAACCTCTTGGACTACAAACCAAAAAGCAGCTCAAAAAATGAGTGGGTGGCGGGTGAAAACCACAGGAGAAATAATAAAAGGTAGTGATATTTTAGATAGAAATACTACTGTAATAAAAAAGCAAGATTTCATAAGAATATATAAAGATAATGGTATTATAAAAATAGATTAACAATGGAAAATATAGACGAATTTTTTAGATATTTTGAAAATAAATCTAAGCCTTATTTTAATAATTGTGAACATTCTTTAAAACATAGGAGTTTTGATTTTTATAAAGAAAATACAAAAAAAAGAGACTCCCTTTTTATCACATATTTGATTAATTCTAAGCAATTATACATTTCTAATACAATAAATTACAATATTTCTATAGAAGAAGTGAATAAAATACTAAGTTATTTTATTGATATACAAAATTCTAATGAAATTGTTACAGTCAAAAAATTGCCGAATTTAAAACATAAAGAAATCTCTGATTTAGAAGATAAAATCTTTAAATTACCTAATTACTCTTTAAAAAAGGAGAAAAATTTATTGATTGTAACAGATATTTTGTTAGAATATATTTCAAAGTCTGTATTAACTTTTTTCTCTGAAATTCAATCGGTTCAAGATGTGAATGATAAAATATTGAATGTTTTACCTTGGGATAAATGGAGTGATTATATACCGGGGAAAACTTATTATAAAGCATTAATTATATTGAAACTTGTAAAAAGCAATCAGTATGAAAGCTTTTATACAATGTATTACAATAGAATAAAAGATTTTTTCGATTCTGGTATGACAGAATTATCTGAGTTTTTAGATACACTTGTCAAATTAAAAAATTATCTTGATGAAAATTATTGATGCTAAACTATCTCAATAAAAGATGCTGGAAGTTCCTATGTTATTAAAAACGAGAGGTTGTTTAAAACTTTTACAGATTTAAACCCTAATGTACGCACCCACATAGCCAAGTTCACTGACACAGATACTAACAGCACTTTGGCGAAATTTTTGGACGACTGTGAGAATGATACTGAGTTTAAACTGTTTGTGAATGACACTGAATAAGTAACAAGTAATAATTTAAAAACAAATGAAAGTAACAAAGTTTATATTGTATTCACTGATTTACATTGTAATAGCTGCATTGGTTACATTTGTAATGGGAAGAAATATTTTAAAAACAGGCAAAACTATTAATACTACTCCCAGAGAATATACAGAGGTAAATAAAATGGATTTTTGGTACTATAGTTTTGATACTGATTATCTGAATGTAAGTATTATAGTGGCTGATGATACTATAAAACGTCAGTATTTTATTCCTACAGGTCAGGAAAATGAGTTATTGTCTTTATTACAATCAGAAAAGATAATATCCACTGCCGAGGATTTCTTAAAAGCGATTCCCAAGGATTTTGCACCAAGAAAACTGCAATCTATTTCTCAGACACAAGAAATACAGCTTGACAATGGTGTCAAGCTCCATACGCTTCAGCCTGAAGTAAAACCAATAAGCCTCTCGAAAGACCAATTACGTAATCTGCATTCATTAGAAATTATAAGGGATAGTAATGGCGACATTCAGTTTTTAGCTTTAAATGGTAAAACACTATCGGGGAGCAAACCAATATTTCGTAAATATATTACGATAGCTATAGGTTATGTGGTTATGATATTTGGCGGATTGGCTTTAGTACTGATGCCTTTTAATATCTATTTTCAAGTTAAAGATTACTATAACGAGGGTAAACCCTTCTATATTCCCAATCGCTGGGAGAGTTTTAAAAAGTTTTTTAATCTATTCAGGAGGTGAAAAAAATCATTTAATTTTCATATTTTAGTTATAATTTTTACTTTTACACCTTGATAGGTGTCTAATTTCACATTGCTATGATACGAAACTTATTATTTTGGATACTTTTATTCACTGTAATCTTGGAAGGATTTGCCCAAGAAGATTCTCAAGTGCCGAAGCAGGTCGAGAGTACTTTTGAAAAGGCACGATGGGCAGAAACGTTGGAAGATATTACGGAACTTCCTATCGGTATTCGTGAAGCCAAAGATGGGGTGGAATATGCTATTGTCATTACACAGGCTACCTTTCTTTCGGAGCAGACATTAGTAAATGCGTATGCACGTCTTACGGTGCCTGATAGCCAAAGTGCTTCAGGGAAAAAGCATTTGTATTTTGGAGCTACGGGACTTTCGTTTTCGTATCAAGGTCAAATTGTGGGGGATATGCGTCTTTCGTTATTAGGGGATTTGACTGTAAGTTCGAATAAAAATTGGAGTTTTTTACTTAAGGGAGGTAGTGTAGATACAAGTACGGGAGATACCCAAAATGATGCTACCTATATTACGTTTGATTGTGAAGGTGTTAAAGAAATCGCATTGAATGGACTTATTCGTATTTCCCAAGAGCTTGTTGTTCCAGTACATACACAAACGCTTACTCCGATGTTCAATAAGCAGGTAGAAGCCTTGGTGGCTGTAAAGGCATCACATTGGAATAATATGCTACTTAAAGTGTCCTTACCGCCCTTTGCTATTACTAAACAGGCACTTATTAATGAGCGTGGGGCATTTGTATTTTCTGCAGAAGATGTCATTTTGGATATGAGTGATGTAGAAAATGCTACCGAAATGTTTTTTCCTAAGGGCTATGAAGAATATCTTGTGTCAGAAAGGGAATCTTGGCGAGGTTTTTATATAGGTCAGCTTAGAGTAACGTTGCCAGAGGAGTTCAAGCAATCTGAAGAGCGAGTAAGTTTTACAGCCGAAAAATTTCTTTTGGACTCCTATGGTGTTTCAGGAAGTTTTTCAGTAGAAAATCTTATTACTGACTATCAAGGCACTACCTCTGGCGGAGAAAATGCTTGGCGATATTCATTGGATTTTATCCAAGCTGATTTTGTAGCATCTAAGATTCAAGGAGGAGCTTTGTCAGGAGCTATTTTACTTCCTATTCAGACAAATAATACCCATGAAACTACCCCCAATACGAGAAATACAGCATCTCAAATCATTTCTTCAGAAGAAAATTTTACACCTCATAATGCTCCAAGAAAAGAAAAAGGCATTCGATTTTCAGGGGTTTTTACAGATGATGATTATATCTTAAAGGCTTCTTCATTAGAAGCTGTTAGTTTTGATTTGTGGAATGCTAAAGTCCAACTTGCTCCGTCATCTTATGTAGAACTTCGGGTAAAAAATAAGAAATTTGTACCCAAAGTAGTACTTGATGGGACGATGTCGTTACAAGAGAACGACACAAAAGAAAGTACGTATCAATTTAGTGGTATTTCATTCCGTAAATTTACACTCCAAACGGAAGCACCATACATATCAGCAGCATATTTTGGAGCAGAAGGCGAACAGCGTTTGGCAAATTTCCCAGTAAGTGTTAAAGATATTAATGTTCAATTTACGAACCAAAGTGCTAGTTTGAATTTTGGGATTCGGGTAGGGTTGCAAGAGCAAAAATTTTCAGCAGAAGGAGGATTTAGTATTCACGCTAAAAGAGTAAAAAATCAATGGGTTTATGATACCTTTGATGTTTCAGAACTTGCATTAAATAATGTAGATGTAGTAGTGGCAACTGTATCAGGGCGTTTACAGCTGATGAAAAACGACCGTACTTATGGGAATGGTTTTAAAGCAATGTTAGCTGTTACGATAGATAAGCCTTCCATAGAGCTTGAAGCGAGTGCTGTATTTGGGAATAAAGATTTTCGATATTGGGGGTTTGATGCGGCTGTAGATGGGCTGAATATCCCTGCTGGCTATATAACTATTACAGGTTTTGTAGGAGGAGCATATTACCGAATGCGTCCTAAAGATGGCATCTCTACGCATAGTGAGAATGGAACTATTGGAATGCAAAGAGCTTTTGATTTTGTTCCAGATCCAACGATGGGCATAGGCTTAAAGGCAGGAATCTTAGGAGCTTTTCAAGATGAAAAAATAGCTTCTTTTATGGCTGTTTTGAGCGTACAAACCAATCAAAATGGGGGTCTTGCTCGTATTGGTATTGATGGAGAAGCAGCGATTATGTATGCTTTACAGAAAAAACTTAACAATCCTTTCCAATCCTTGCAAGAAGGATTTACTTCGCAGGTAAACAGCCTTATTGATATGGAAAAACTTAAAAAAAATGATTTTGATAAGGTTTTGGCATTGGATAATAAGAATACTCCAGAGCAGGTAACTGTATCTTTAAGTCGCGACAAAGAAACCAAAAAAGCTCCTATTTATGCTACCATGTCAATGAGTTATGATTTTAGCCAAAAAGCCTTTCATGCCAATATGGAAACTTACATCAATGTAGCAGGAGGTATTATCAAAGGAACTGGGACAGATGGCTTGGCAGGTAGAGCTGTAATACACATCGACCCACAAGATTGGTATATACATATTGGAACATCACGCGAGATGATGGGATTGCAAGTAGGTTTTGGGAATTTGAGTTTAAAGGCTCAAACTTACTTTATGGTAGGGACTAAAGTATACGAAACTCCACAGCCTCCAGCAAAGGTAGCCGAGATATTAGGCTTAGACCCCAGTCGTTTGGGATATATGCAAGGACTGAATCAGCTCGGAGAGGGCAAGGGGTTTGCTTTTGGAGCTCATTTGAATTTTGATACTGGAGATATTAATGCAGGCTTCATTTATGCTCGATTTGCAGCAGGTTTAGGAGCTGATATGATGCTAAGAAATTATGAAAATGTTCAGTGTAAGAATAGGACTGGCGAAATAGGTATCAATGGTTGGTATGCCAATGGGCAAACTTATGTGTATTTACAAGGCGAATTAGGTATAAAAGTACGTTTATTCTTTGTCAAAAAAAATATTCCTATTCTTAAAGCAGGTGTAGCGGCTACATTACAAGGTTCGGGTCCAAACCCTTTCTGGACAAGAGGCTATCTTGGTGGGTACTATAATGTATTGGGAGGGCTTGTCAAAGGACGTTTTCGCTTGAAAATGGAATTTGGTGAACAATGCGAACGATACCAAGAAGAGGTTTTGGGAGGAATGAAAATTATCTCTGATGTTTCTCCTTCAGATAAGAGTAATAATGTGGATGTTTTCATCTCACCGCAAGTGAGTTTCAATCTTGAAATAGATAAACCGATTGTTATTCCTGAAGATGATGGAGACCATACTTACATAGTCAAATTAGAGAAGTTTCAAATATCCGACTTAAAAGGCAACTTGGTAGAAGGTAAATTCAGTTTTGGAAAAACAAATGATGTTCTGGACTTCACTCCTAAAGAAACATTGCCATCTAATACACAATATAAAGTTCTTGTAGAGGTAAGTTTCCAAGAATTGAAAAACGGAAATTACCAAACCGTATTGGTTGATGGTAAAAAGGCGGTAGAAATTGAAGAACGTACTTTCACAACGGGTATGGCTCCTGAATATATTCCCAATAAAAATATTCTTTACGCTTACCCAGTTCTCAACCAACAAAATTATTTCACAGAGGAAAGTAAAGAGGCTTTTATCCAATTAAAGCAAGGACAAGCCTATTTGTTTGAGACAGAAAATTGGAATACGGAACTTCATTTAACGGCTCTAAGTGGAGAAAAAATAACCCTTAAACCTCATTATGATGCAGGAAAGCAATTATTACATTATGACATTCCGAAACTAAAAACAGCTGAGCGATATACACTCTCTATCGTAAGTTTTAGCAAAAATAAAGGAATGAATACATCTATTGTAAAATCTGAACCCAAAGAAGAAGCAAAAAGTGGTTATGATAAATTGGAAGAAGAAACAACAGCAGTTGTCCGCAATAATAAAGCACAAGCCTCTGTTAAAAAAGACCATTTTGAACGGCTTACATATTCATTTAAAACGAGTAAGTACAAATCTTTGAAGCAAAAAGTAAATGCTTTTAAGACAGAACGAAAACTTTGGATAAAAGTTTCTTCTGATGTGGTAATGTTACAAAATAATATGAATACTGATGAACCTTTTGAAAGCATTGAACTTTTAGAGACAGAATTTACTAATAATCAGCCTCTATTGTACACAGAAGCTATACTTGATGATTCGTATGATGCAGTTTTTAGTAAATACTTATATAGTAATCCACAAGCATTAACTGTATTACAGAGGGGAAATACAACCAATAAAATAGGTTTTCCTCCCAAAGAAGCCATCTCGGTATTTGATTCGTATGCCGAAAAAGTAGTGAATCAAACATATAGTACAGATTTGAAAAAAGTATTTCCGTATCGTTATGATGTGTTTATTTATTACAAAAATGACTGGGTGAAGTACACCAATTACATAGCCAATAAACGAATCGTCAATATAGGGAACACTACTTTAGAGGAGGAGTTTATGCAAACTCAATTTCCTGTAATCCCAACAAAAAAATATAAAGCAGTACTTAAATACCGTTTGCCAAACGGAAAAATCACATCAGAGATACCGTATTATTACGAGTTTTGATGTTATTTTATCTCAATACATTTAATCTTAGAGTGTAATTTGAAAAGAGAAGGTTTAGACGACAAGTCTAAGCCTTATTTTTTTATTATCTTATTCATATTTATGATAAAAATTGGCTAATAGTACAGAGATATAGTTCATTTTTTCTTTTGTTGTACTATTTTTTTGTAGGGTTTCAAAAATTTCTTTTTTGTGGTGTTCTGCAAAATTCTTTAAAAGACCTTTTTCTTCGATAACATCTTGTAGTATAAGTTCTTGAATTTGCCGTATCATCCATAAGTGAGAGGCATATCTTTCTTCTGCTTTTCGGCATATAGTTTCATTTTCAGTAGTTTTATCATTATCCCATAGGTTTTTCTTTGCAAACAAATCTTGTTTTAGATAACTATCTGCTTGGAGGGCTTGTCGGTAAAGATTTTGCAAACATTAGAAAACAAACATTCGGTAATCCTGTTCGATTTTTTATTCCAATGTAGTTGGGCTTTTTTCTTCTATTGTATCTTTTTTGCTGTTATTTTTTACTTCTTTTTGAGTTTTTTTGGAAGTATCTGCAAGATTTTTCTCTTTTTGATTTTTCACGAACAGCTAAGTTATGCGTATAATTAAATGAAGGTGTTATAGCGGGTTTTTGTTCAGGAAAATTTATTGAATAATTTATCCCTACATTGTGAAAACGAGAAATTCCTCCGCTACGTTCTCTATCATTTTCACGATTTACCACATCGTTAAGCGTATAGTTGAGTGTTATTTGTTGGTTTTCAGAAAGAGTATAAGCAATATTACTCGCAACATTTTGAGAGACTTGTTAACGGATAGAATCTTGTGGTTGCTCGTATAATTGTGGAGTATTGAGCCTCTCAAAAGAATTTGTTTGCTTGTTAGTAAACATTACTATAACTACTTGTAATATTGAAAGATTGACCTATTTTTGCCGATACATTCATCGAACCTACCCACTGATTGGATTGTTTTATTTTTTGTCCATTCAAATTATCACGTTGTTTTCCAATACTTCCCGAAACCATTATTTTTCCTTGGAAAAGAGGTACTGAGCCATTGAGGGTGATATTTTCCATATCCCCAGCGTTCATACGAAGGAACTGTTTGTGGTTGCCCGTCGTATTCTAAATCTACTTGTTGAGAAAACCCCAAAGTAGGTAGTAGATATAAAAGTCCGAAAACAAAAACCTAAGCGTCATAATTTTATGAATTAACTATAAAAATTAGGGTATTTTCTGTATTTTTATATCTGTCAATATGTACGATTGTGTTCCATCATTCACATATTCTTTTATTTTGATAGCTCCCTTTCTGCCATCAGCGGTTTGAAAAAGTACAATGCGAGGAACTAAATTCAAAGAAAAAGGAGCTTGATTTTGATAAGAACGAATATCAATACTTGTAAATTGATTTCCTGAAAATAAATTGTTAAAATCATCCGTATTTAGTAATTCTCGCCCGATGTTTTCTTGTTTATTGATAAAAATAGAGGTATTTGCATTAGGAATTGATTCGAAAACGGTAGTTTGAGCTTTATCAGGAGAAAGAAAAAGGTTGTAAAGAAAAGAAGCATTTTGTCCAAAATACACAAAATCAATTTTTTTGCCTATTTCGGGAGTGATTTGCTCAGGGGTTAAAGTTTTTCCTAAAAAAGAAGAAAAGAAACAACCAATTGTGTGTTGAGCCGTGTTGATGCCTAATTTTATGTTTTCAAAAGTGAGTAAATTTTGCCCCGCTTCAATGGTTATTTCTTTGCTTACAGAAAGGGATTGTTTGTCATTTTTGGCGGTTAAAGAGATTTGATATTTTCCTTCAAAAGGAAGTAAAAAAGAAGGATTTTCTTGGGAGCTTTCTTGTGCAAAAGAGCCGTTTGTAACGCTCCAATGGTAGCCCAGTGTTGCATTTTTACTATTGTTTTTCAAAAAAATACGCACAGGAGCTTGATAATTTTCAAAATATTCATTTTCCCAATCAAAAGCGACTTCCAAAGGCGGATTTACACCAATGGTTTTCTCTATTTTTTCGCGATGAGAATGATTGATAACCTCCAAAGTGATTTTAAAATCACCACCTTCTGTAAATACAACCGTGGGATTTTCTTCGGCACTATATTCGGGTGTGCCTCCCTCAAAATGCCATTGATAGGCTTTTGCTCCTTTGCTGTGATTTTGCATTATAAGGGTAAGCGGTGCGTAAAGGCTTCCTTGTTGTATCCAATCAAAAGAAGCAGATAGTTCTGCAAATGCTGTAAATTGATTTTGAAATGTTTTTTGTTCCCCATCGAGATTGGAAGTATGTACAGTTATGGTGTGAACACCTGCTTTGCTATATACGATTTCTTCGGGATATACCAAATCTGATGAAGTGTAATTTCCGTTAGGAAATTCCCAAATAAATGTATCGGCTCCTTGAATTTGATTAAGTATTCTTACTCGCACAGGGACATTATAGCGGTCATCGACTACTGAAATTTTAAAATTGCCTTCAATAGGTATATTTTGCTCTACGGCACACGAAGAAAATAATAATATAATCAGAAAAGTAATATAGAAGTATTTTAAAAGCATCACAGTGAGATTAAAAACACTTACAAAGATAAATAAAATTAGAAATATTTACAATAAATAGATTAAATTATACTCAAAACTTGTATTGTAAAGAAACTCGTAAGGAAGAACTTAAAGGATTATGAGTTTGAGCTACTGAAAATAGATAAGAAAAATCAAAAAGAAAAGTATCAACTTTGAATCCCGTACCGAATGTTAAATATTTTCTATCTCCTTTATTTTTGTGTTGATTGAAATATCCCGAGCGAAGAAAAAGCGTATCATTATATGCGTATTCAAACCCGAATGCCCAAGAAATTTCTTGTAATTCTTCCGAAAATCCGTCAGAGGCATCGCTAAAAGAATGAAAAATGCCTGTTAAAAAATTGGTTTTAGGTTGGTTTGCAGAGTTGTCATTTCCGTTGGGAGCAGGAACAAGTAATTTATTTGCTTCTGTAAAAAATGAAAAGAGGTTATAACTATCAGTTTCTAAAAAATATCCTCCTCCTATTTTAAGATTGGTAGGAATAAAAAAAGATTGAGATAATTCGTTGTACCGAATTTTATCTCCTACATTGGCTATTTGAAATCCCCAAGAGTATTTTCCTGAAAAAATTCCTACAAGGTGTGTTTTTGAGAGGTAATATCCTGAAATATCAAAAGAAAAACCTTTCGCCCGATGGCTTTCTTCAAAAGGTAATCTTAGGTTTGAACTTAAAAATCGGGTTGCCACACCCATTGCGTAATGTTCGCTAAGTTTTAGACTATATGAAAGGTCAAAAGTAAATTCAGAAGGTCGAAAATTTCCTAAAACATACACTTGACTTCCAAAACCTTGCGTTAAGGTTACATCACCAACGCTAAAATATCGAAAACTGCCTGCCCACGCACCTCGATTCGTTTTTGTATAATAACAGAGATTCCCGATGAAAATATCACGCGTAAATTTGTTTAAATATGGAGTATATCCTACGCCCACCCCTGATTTTTCTTCACAAAAAACATATTTTGAAGCATTCCAATATTGAGAAAAAGCATCAGGCAGAGAAGCAACCCCAATATCGCCTTTACCTGAAGAAACAGCATCAGGACTAATAAGTAAAAAAGGAAAAGCTGTAGAAATAGGACGAGATTCTTGAGAAAAAACAGAAGTACAAAAAACTAAAATTAAAAAATATTTTTTACAAAAAAAATCTTCTTTTTTCAAAGGAAAAAATTAATTTTGCACTTTGGATATTATGATATGAATTATCTATGAAAAATTTTAAATACATAGATTTATTTGCAGGAGCTGGCGGACTTTCAGAAGGTTTCATTAGAGCTGGATTTATTCCTATTGCTCATATTGAAATGAATAAGGACGCTTGTAATACGCTTCGCACAAGGGCTGTATATCATTATTTGAAAGAAGAAAATAAAGAGGATATTTACATAAAATACTTAAAAGGTAAAAATAGAGATAGAGATTCTTTTTGGAATAATAACAATATACCTCCTTACATTATTGATTCTGTAATAAATACTGAAATTTCTGAAAAAACACTACCCTCTATTTTTGAAAAAGTAGATACGCTTTTAAATCAAAAAGAAATAGATGTTATCATAGGTGGGCCTCCTTGTCAGGCTTATTCCGTTGCAGGACGAGCTAGAGACCCGAAGAGAATGAGCGAAGACCCCAGAAATTTTTTATACAAATACTATGTGGAATTTTTGAAAAAATATCAACCAAAAATGTTTATTTTTGAAAATGTTCCAGGTATTTTATCTGCAAGTAATGGAAAACATCTTGATGATATTATAGAATCTGTGAAAGAAATTGGTTATGAAATAAGTTTGCCTAATAACGCTAAGAAAATTTTAAATGCAAAAGATTTTGGAGTGTTACAAGATCGTAAAAGAGTTATTATCATCGGTTGGAAAAAAGAATTGAATTTATCGTATCCTGATTTTGAGGTGGAACAATTAGATTTTGAAGTATTAAAAGATTTATTTTCAGACCTAAAACCTTTAAAAAATGGAGAAGGTTCGTTAAATGCACAAGAATACCATACTCCTACAACAAAATATCT
>JAUNHN010000015.1:12575-27433 GCA_030523915.1 Capnocytophaga sp.
ATTAGAAATGAACACAATTTTGTAACTCAACATATCGTACGACCTAATAATGAAAATGACTTAGAAATTTATCGTATAGCTGTAGATGAATGGGATAAAGGAAAGCGTTTAAATTACTCTAATTTACCTACAAGACTTATAAAACATTCCAATACAAAAACTTTTACCAATCGTTTTCAAGTGGTAAATGGAAAGGGAGTGTCGCATACCGTTGTAGCTCATATTGCTATGGACGGACACTATTATATTCACCCAGATAAAAAACAAAATCGCTCTATAAGTGTTAGAGAAGCCGCAAGAATACAATCTTTCCCTGATGATTATTTTTTTGAAGGGAGCAGAACAGCTGCTTTTAAACAAATAGGAAATGCTGTTCCTCCTTTAATGGCTGAAAAAATTGCTCTGAAAATAAAAGAAATTTTAAAAACAATATAATACCACCAAAATTTATTTTATGAATAAAGCAGAAATTGTTACTCCAAACCAAAAATCCACCATAAATTCATATAGGAGTTTTGGTTACAATCTTTCTACGGCAATTGCCGATATTATAGACAATTCCATTTCGGCTGGAGCTACTGAAATAAAATTAACTTACAAATGGGCAGGACAAGATTCCTATATTTCTATTGCTGACAACGGAATAGGAATGAACTTAGACGAACTACTACAAGCAATGACACCAGGTAGCAAAGACCCAGAAGAAGAGCGACACGAAAAAGATTTAGGCAGATTTGGAATGGGATTAAAAACTGCTTCCTTCTCGCAATGTAAGCGGCTCACTTGTATCACAAAACGAAAGGACTACACCACGCTAAAACGCTGTTGGGATATTGATTTTATAAACAAGGAAAATCAATGGCAACTTTTGGACGATATTTCCAATACTTCCTTTATAAATTGTATCAATGAGCAAGAGTCAGGAACACTCATTCTATGGGAAAAATTAGACAGAATAATAGGCAATGCAGAAAACACTAATGAAAGCATAAAAAATGCCTTTTACCAAGAAATGCTCTTTGTAAAACACCATTTAAGCCTTGTTTTTCACCGCTTCATAGAGAGCAAACAAATCAAAATATTTTTCCAAAATGAACCAATAGAACCTTATAATCCGTTTCTGCTAAATTTAAACCCAAAACCTGAAATGGGTCAGCCTGAAAGTTTTTCTGGTGTGGAAATTACCTACTTTATACTTCCACATATGTCGGAAATTGGCAAAGAAGATTATGAAAAATCAGGCGGTTCATTGGGCTGGTTTCAGGAGCAAGGTTTTTATATTTACAGAGGAAATCGTCTTCTGGTGGCAGGTGATTGGCTCAGTATTGAAAAGAAAAGAGACTACTCCAAATTAGCCCGAATTGCAGTGAATTTTACCAATACGAATGATTTTAATTGGCATTTGGATATAAAAAAATCAACCGCTACTCCCCCCATAGAAATCCGAAGAGAACTGATGCGAATTGCAAAAATAGCTATCCAGAAATCAGCAAAAAGATATAATTGGCGTGGGCAGAAAACATTTCTTGATAGCGAAAATATATCATACGAACCCCTATGGAAAGACGAAAAAAATAGAGAAGGAATAAAAAAATACAAAATCAATAGGAATCACCCAATTATAAAAACATTACTTCAAAAAGATGATAGGCTACTGATAAAAGCATTGAAACTACTAGAAGAAAATGTCCCAATAGAACTTATTCTAAGCAACCAAAATGAAGACCCTTCGTTTCACGAATTAGAAAAACAAAGCGAAATTCCAAGCCAAGAATTGATAGATTTAGCCGTAGAGCTTTATAAAATATATACAAGCCAAGGAATTGTAAAAGAATTGGCTAAACAACAAATAATGAGAGCTTTACCTTTTAATTTATTTCCATTAATCAACGAATATTTAAAATGAGTTTATTAGAAAACGCCAGAGGAATAGCACATATTTTATTATCTCATCATAAAGGAGAGATTACAGAAGGGGCTATTACAACAGCAATAGAAAAAACTTCTGCTATAAACATTTCAGAAGGAGAAAATTTTGACAAACAAGAGCTTTTTGAAATACTTTGTGCCGATTTTAGCGTAGGCAAAGGCGAAGTTACTATTCTATCGGACAATATAGAACCTTGGTTAGATGAGGAAAAAGCCAATATTAATTTTGAACTTTGGAACAGATACAAATCGTATCTTGCAGAAAAAGACCCTTCTTTTCCTATTAATGAATTGGACGATTTTACCGATAAAATTCTTGATAAATGTGTAAATCCCAAGAAAGAAGGCTCTTGGGACAGACGCGGAATGGTGGTGGGCAATGTACAATCTGGGAAAACAGCCAACTATGTGGGGCTTATAAACAAAGCCACCGATGCGGGTTATAAAGTTATCATCATCATTGCGGGTACTATTAGCTCACTGCGTAGGCAAACCCAAGAACGAATAGATTCTGGATACATTGGGCGTAGTAGTTCTGCCTTTATCCAACAAAACCAAAATACAAGCATTGGTGTGGGTAAATACAAAATAAATACGGATATTTATTCATTGACATCATCGTATTATAAAGGTAATGACGAAGGTGATTTTAGTGAGTCGGTTGCCAATAAGCTAAATATTCCTATTGGTAGAAATCCTATTGTTTTGGTCATCAAAAAAGAATAAAAGCATTCTTGAAAATCTTATAGATTGGTTTTCAAAAAATGATAAAACTCAATTGGTAGATGGCAGTCCTAAACTTTTTGATGTTCCTGCCCTAATCATAGATGACGAGGCAGATGCTGCTTCGGTAAATGCCTCAAAAAATATTGATGATATAAAAACCATCAATCGTCTTATCCGTACGCTACTCAATATTTTTGAAAAGAAAACCTTTATAGGCTACACCGCAACGCCCTATGCTAATTTATTCATTCCGCAAGATTATAACGAAAAACTAACCACAACCGTTAAGAAAAAAGAATATAAAATAGGCGAAGACCTTTTCCCCAGAGATTTTATCATCAATATAAAAGCTCCTTCTAACTATATTGGAGCTACTAAAATTTTCGGATACGAAAATCCAAAACCAGAACTCACTCGCGACCCTTTGGATATTTTCAGAGGAATTAGTGATTATAACCCACCTTTTTTCCAAACCATTAACAAAACTAATAAAGACCAATTACCTGAATTTCTTCCTAAAAGTCTGGAAACCGCCATTAAATCGTTTATTTTAACTTGTGCCATTCGCAGATTAAGAGGACAAGAAACCAAACATAATTCAATGCTTATTCATACCGCTTTACTAGTAAAATGGATAGACAGAACCGCCTATTTAGTCAATGAAAAACTACGCGAATACCATAACGCCATCATTAGTGAAGATGCTGATTTGCTAAACGAACTAAAAACTTTATTTGAAGAAGATTTTTGCCCTACAACCGCCAATGTTTTAGAGAATCTGGATTACACAGATATTCGTATAAAGCAACATTCGTGGGAGGAAGTAAACGCGGAACTCAAAAAAGCGGTTTCTAAAATAGATGTTCGTGCTGTTCACGGAGTTCGTTCTACCACCAACCTTGAATATCATAATATTGAAGAGATAGATTATGCCCGTCATAAAAACGGACTCTCGGTAATAGCTGTGGGCGGAAGCCGTTTATCCAGAGGAATTACTTTGGAAGGTTTGTCTATTTCCTATTACTTACGCTCTACAAAGATGTATGATTCGTTGATGCAAATGGGGCGTTGGTTCGGTTATCGCCCTGGGTATGTGGATTTATGTCGTCTTTATACCACTACTGAAATTTTTGAATGGTTTAATTTCATTACAATGGCTACCGAAGAAATGCGTAATGACTTTGACGAAATGACCGCTAGACATAAACGACCAAAAGATTTCCTTCTAAAAGTTAGAAATCATCACGGATTGCTTACCATTACAAGTCTTAATAAACTGAATTTTTCGGAAAATATTGAGATTTCATTTTCAGGAGAAAATCCACAAACTTATCGTTTATTAAAAACAAAATCCGCTATTGAGCAGAATTTCAAAGCACTTACAGATCTTGTAAAATCACTCGGCTTTCCTACAAAAGAAAATAGAAAAGAACGCAACGGAAAAACACGATTTTTGCTATATCCTGATGTAAATATTGATACCTTGTGCAGTTTTATAGACAACTTCAAAATAGAACAACCAAGTATCAATAACGCCACCCTTAGCCGATACATTCAAGAACAATCCAAAGCGGGGAAAATAAAAGAATGGAGCATTTGTATTGTTGGCAATACAGACAATAGGGTTTTTATTGATTATAAAGGAAATACACCTTCGGGAGAGAGAACACCTAATGAAAATTTAGCCACATATCAACTTGAATATGAAGGCGAAAGCATTACAATGGGGTGTAGCGTTCGTAATCAACAATTATCTCGAGGAAGTGAATTTTACCTCATTTCAAAAAATCAAATAGACCAAGCAGGTGACAGACAAGTGGATTTATCTCACCAAGATAACGCCTTCACCTACAACCAAATAAAAGAGCAACGAAAAGCCGAAAAAAAAGGACTTTTGCTTATTTATGCCTTAGACGAACGAGGAACACAAAATGTAAAAAACAACATTCCGATTATAGGTTATAGTTTGCATTTCCCTAAAATTGATGACGAAATAAAAGTTTCTTACACCACCAGCATTTACAAAGGTTTTGACAATGCCGTTATGGAAGATGATGACAACCCTGAAAACGATAATTTATGATAAACATTAAGTCTATTTGGGAGAATCAAAAACCTGAAAAAGAAAAACATATTGTTCGTACAAGAATAGCAGAAATTACTCATTTTGAATGCTTTGTTGCAACGAACCATATCATAGGGCAGCACATTTATATAATGTCTGTGGCGGAAAATATTACCATTCCCGAACTTAAAAATTTTCGTTTCAAAGGTGTAGAGGTTTTCGCTATTGATATAAACAGCAAAAAGGAACTCTATATAAACCTATTAGACAATGAGTTAAAAGATATTTTTTCGTTATTCATTCAGAATATTCTCAGTGAAATACAAAAATGTATTACCGAAAATGAAGCCATTACAAAAACACTCAATATCGTTTCCAAATGGAAAAAACTTTTTGATAAAATCAATATTGCTGGACTAAATCAGGAAGAGCAAAAAGGCTTAATTGGGGAGTTACTTTTTCTTAATTATTTGATAGACAACGAAAAAACAAAAGAAAAAGCCCTTGCCTATTGGACAAGCCCAGAAGAGGATTTTGAGGCAAAGGATTTTATCTTAAATACCGTAGGTTGCGAAATAAAATTTACCACAGCGAAACATCCGAAAATAAAAATTTCAAGTGAAAGACAATTGGAAATCAATAATTTGGACAATTTATTTTTGATTTTATACACCGCCGAACCTGTAAAAGAAAATGGATTTTCGCTGAATACACTGGTAGAACAAATAAAAGGTAAAATAAAAAGCTATGAAATTCTTGCTTTTTTTGATTTGAAATTAGGTTTAAAAGGTTATTTTGAGCAAGACAAAGAGTTTTATACACAATTATATTCCCTGAAAAATACTTTTGTTTTTTGTATAAATAATAGTTTTCCAAAAATCATCAAAAATCAACTGCCTTTGGGAATTTATGATGTTTCTTATTCCATAGAAATTTCGGCAACCGAGAATTTTATCACAAAAATAGAACACATTTTCAAACACTTATAAATGGAAAAAGCCCTTAAAGATTATATAGAAGAAGTAAAATCAGATGTTGCTTCCTTGGTGTATTCAGAAGGAGAAGGAGCAAGTTACGAAGACAAATTTACCGCTTATTGCATTGAGATTTTAGAGTCCATCGGCAAGAGCGAAGGAGCTTGTGTTTTATCCTATATTCACCCTAATAGTCAAGGCGGAATTGACTGGAAAATAAATGGTTATTGTCTTAAAGATTCTTTTAAAGACGAAAACAAAGAAGAATGTTTTGAAACACTAGACCTATTTATAACTTTCTACAAAACTGATTATCAATACAATATCACAAAGGACGATTATACCAAAACGCTAAACCAAATTAAACGCTTCATCAATGCAGCTCTCAAACGGCATATAGACTATATAGACCCTTCACATATTGAGCTAAATGAACTCATAAAAATCATTGGAAATCAGGGAAAAAATTTTGACAGAATCAATGTGCATTTCTTCATCAACGGATTTTCAAATCACAATAAAGACAAAATAGAAATCAATGAAACTGATGTTTTTATTCACTCGTGGGATATAGCTCGTCTATATAGAATAAACGCTTCCAACACGATACACGAACCCATAGAGATTGATTTCAAAGCACTTACAGAAAATTCCAACGGGCTACAATGCCTACAAGTTCCCAATACAGACCCTATGTATGATTGTTACTTAGCTATTGTTCCTGGGGCTGTTTTAGCCGAATTGTATAAAGAATATTCCAATGAACTGTTAGAGAGCAATGTTCGGGCGTTTTTGGGGCAAACAGGTAAATTTAATAAAGGAATCCGCGATACTATTCGCACCAAACCTCAAATGTTCTTGCCTTACAACAACGGAATTACAGCTACAGCAGAAAGTGTAACAACCGAAACTACTAATAATCAAATTTTTATAACAAAATTAAAAGATTTTCAAATTGTAAATGGAGGGCAAACCACCGCTTCTCTATACCACACAAAGAAGAAATACGCAGATGCCGATTTGAGTAAAATTTTTGTTCAAATGAAGCTAACGGTTATCAAAGACATAGACCAAAAAAATATAGAAGTTCCCAATATTGCCCGATTTGCCAACAGCCAAAACAAAGTTTCTGAATTAGATTTATCTTCCAACAATCCTTATTTCATTCAGATAGAGAATATTTCAAGAAAAAAATATGTTGTTAATCCAGAAAACAAGCATCAGTCTTTGCTTTGGTTTTTTGAAAGAACAAACGGACAATATCGAGAAACCCTCAATAAATTAACCCCTTCACAGCAGAGAAAATTCAAAGAACAACATCCAAAAAGCAATTTATTTATAAAATCCGATATTGCTAAATACATAAATATCTGGGAGTTAGAACCTCATTTCGTAGCAAAAGGTTCGCAGAAAAATTTTATCCATTATACTAAAAAAATAAATGATTTAGCTGCTAAAAATAAATTCCCTGCCGAAAATTTTTATAAAAAGCTAATTGCCAATGCCATTTTGTTCAAAACCACCAATAAACTTTTCGGAAGAAAAGGAGTAGATGCCATAGGAGACACCAACCTCAAAGCTCCAATTGTGGCTTATACCCTTTCCTATTTTCATTATTTAACAAATAACAGACTTAATTTATGGCAAATTTACAATGAACAAATTGTAAATGAGAAAATTACGAAAGAACTTCACAATATGCTAAATTTCGTTCATAATCATCTAATTACAGCAGCCAACGGAAGTCTTTTTTCTGAATATACGAAAAGAGAAACTTCTTGGGAAAAACTAAAAAACACTAATTATCCTATTGATTTAGAAAGCGTTTTGGCAGATTTTTTAATTTCCGAAGATGAAAAAATACTTCGTGACACTGAAAAAGAAATCAATACCAATCAAGTAGAAGAAAAAATATTCTTAATAAGTGAAATTAGAGAATTAGGCTTAAAATTTTGGGACGGACTTAGAATTTACATAGACCAAAATAAACTAGAAAACCTACAATGGAGCGATGCCTTTGATATGGTAAAACACATCAAAGAAAATAAAAATTTATCTGAAAAATTGATTAAATTCGGAACAAAAGTACTTGATTTTATAAATGAAAACATACATCTCATAGATGAAATCAAAAAACTATCAAATATAGAAGATACTGAAAATGTTGAAATTAAATTCATTTATGATAAACTTAATTTAATATCAAAAGAAGAATGGAAACGAATTATTGACATAGCCATTCAAACTAAAATTTTTGAATCTCCTGAATTGGCTAACATAAAATCTGTAAAAAATTCATTAGCAAAGAAAGAACTTATAAAAGAAATTCCTTTGATGGAAGCCTACAAATCGCTAAAAAAATTAAAAAGATATGGGATAATTTTTTAACCAAAAACCAAAAAAAGGTTACAGAAATGTAACCTTTTCTTTTTACTCTTCTATGTTTTTAAGTCCCATCAGTAGGGTGTATGCTCCTTTGGTTACTACTTTTTTGTTTGCCAAAACGGCGGAATTTTTTATCTCGGTGTAGCCGTTTTCCGTTACCTCCATTTCCTCCTATAACATACTGAATGTCTTGGGTTTAACCTCTTCAAAAACCGACAATGCGAGCTATCTACATTGTAATTTTCGCCTATCAAAACTATTTTGGCAAGGTACTTTTTTGGGAGTTAAAATTAAAAAATCTATCACAAAACCTAATTATTTGATTTTCAATTTCAAAATTATTCAGAATTTTTATTTAACTGATATTCTTTGAAAACACTTTCCCATTTATTTCTAACTCCATATCTAATTAAATGACTTGATTCATTAGCTATTTTTTCTCCTTCTTTCTTATTAAATGACAAAAAGTTAAAACTTCCGTGCAAATAATATTTCATCATCTTTTATTACCAATTTACGATGTGTGCCTACTAATTTCCTTTCGCCAATTCTCTCAAAATGAGTAGGTAAATGTATCATTTTGAATAACGCTTTGTATCTTTTTTTAAGTTCGTTTAATTTATTTTGGGCATTATAATCGTGTTCGTCATTATCTTTAATTCCGTAAAGAATGATAACTTCCACTTTATTTTTCAACAAACTTTCTATATCATTTAAATAAGTGAGCGTTGCTTTTTTTATCCAAGGACTTTCTATTAAAATTCGCTTTTTGGTGGTTTTTAAAGCCTCTTTAAACTTGCGTTGTGTTTCCCAAATTGATAATTCCATAAAAAGATTATCTTTATTATCAATTGTATTTTCTTGAAATGATTCTATTAATTCAGGTTCTTCTTCCTGAATTTCAGCTATTACATTTCTTTCAGAATCAGATAGTTGATAAATTATATCAGGATATTCTTCTTGAAGTAATTTTGTGAGTTCTTTATTTAGTGAAAAGTCCTCATCATTATTCCTAATTTCAATAAATGGGTCGTCTTCATTATTGTTATCAGGTTTGTATTCCACCATAATAAAATCTCCAAATACTTCTTTATAAAAAAGAATTTCATCTTTATCATAATCAATTAGATATGACTCTCCCGAATGCTCTTCTTTATACACATCCTGAAGTTGCTGACTCTTTTCGTCCAACATTTTTGTATCCTTATGTTTAAATTTAGATTCTAACTTTTTACCTTTATCTGAATTAGTAACGATTTTTATTTTTGATTTAGAAACAATGGTATTTGAAAATATATCTAACAGAAACGAAAACTCTTCATTTTCCATTGATTTTAAGATAGTTGCATCTTTCAAAAAGTTTTCACCTTGCGGAGTTACAAGCCACTTACCTGAAATAAAATCTAAAAATCCGTCTCCTTTAAGCGTATAAAGTTCTCTTAGAATAAAATCCTCTTTGGAAAGCCCTAAAAACTTTATCAAATCTTTTTCTGTATTGTACCCTACTTTTATTGCACGGAGAAAAACTGAATAAATCTGCTGCATAGTTTTTTCAGGCGATTTATTAACTAATGCTTTTATTTTCAACTCTTTGTATGGATACAAAAAAGGTATTATTTCGTTGATTTTATATTTTACAGGACACTGTTTTTCTAATTTGCTATATATTTTTTGTAAGTCCATTTTTTAAAAAATTTGTTCAATATTTTGTACTTTCCATTCTTCTTTTACGGCTTTTAAATACTTTTGCAAAGCGGCTCTATCAGATGTATTATGTGATTTTGCTTGTAACAACCAATCATAATTACCAATGATAATAAGTAACTTTTTATGGCGAGACAGAGCCACATTAATTCTATTAGCATTGGCTAAAAACCCGAGTGAATTCTGATTGCTTCTCACCAAATCAAAAATAATAATATCTTTTTCAAGTCCTTGGAATTTATCAACCACCGAAACTGCTACATCTTTCATTTTTATTCTTTTTAATTTATTGGAATATAGCGATTTAAGATTTTTATTAATTTCCCTAAGCTGAGCCTTATACCCCGTTATCACTCCGATAGAATAATTTTTTACCTCCTCAAAATTATCTAATTTCTGTAATAGCTGAGGAATTAGTTCGGCACTCGTTTTATTTTTTGACGAACCATTGCCTTCTACTTCACTTCTAACAGAGTTTCCAATATCTAAAAATATAATTGAGCTATTTACCTTTAAATCAAGATTATGCTCTTTTTCTTTGGCTCTATCAACAAACTTGATAGGATCATCTCCAAAGGCTTCATAAAAATATTTTGAGGTAAGTAATACGGCATCTTTTGGCATTCTTCTACACACTTCCAGCTGACTTTTATAGCCTTCATCAATTTTAGAAATAATATTTTCAAAAAGACTTGGACGATTGAAATAATCCTCAAAATTTTCTATTTCATCTAAAATTTTAGCTTCATTTTTATGCTTTTCTCTGAGCCATTTTTCTACATCTTTGTTTGAAGTGAGCATTGGTCTTAGTTGCCTATGGTCGCCTACCAAAACGGCATTACTGCCCAATACAAGCGGAATCAAAGACTCTGGAAGCGTAGCTTTTCCGCTTTCGTCCATAATCACATAATCAAACTCAAAATTGTATTTTGTATATTTTTTAGCCGCAATATGACTCGTGGTAGCTCCTATGACACGAATTGTATCAATCAATTTTTGATTTATTTGGCTCTTTTCATCTAAACCACTCACAGCATTGAGCCAATCTTTATAAATACTTTGTTTTTCAAAATAAGCACAAAACTCTAAGCCTGTAATTTTCTCTAATGCCTCTAAAAATTCTTCCTCAGTAGTTATTTCTGAAGCCAATGAGTTGTATTTATCCTTGAATTTGAGTTGTTTTTGAATATCTTTCCATTTTTGTGTCCAATCTTTGTTAGAAGAAAGCGTTTCAAATACTTGTGCTAAATCTTTATCTAATTTTTGGAAAAAATCGTTTTTAATAGGTTTCCAATTTTCTTTAGTTCGTTTTTTAACTTCTTCTTTCCAGCCTTCAATTTTTTTCTCAAGGGTATGTTTCTTTAATGATTGCTTTGGTTTTCGTACGCCACTAAGCCTTATCAAAGGAATATTTTTCTCCAATAAATTATCCAAAACATTATCCACAGCATCATTTGTTTGTGATGTTATGAGTATTTTAGCTCCTTTATTTCTGTTTAATATCTGAAATACAATTTCTGTAATTACCGTAGTTTTTCCAGTTCCAGGGGGACCTTGAATTACCGTAAGTGGTTTTCTGTGAATCGCATTTGAGATTGATTTTTGTTGATTATCACTGTATTGATAAGGTTTTCCGTCCTTATCTGTTTGATATATTTTGTCGAATTGCGACTCTATATATTCGCCTTCGAGTTTATCAGCATTAAACAAATAATGAATTAACTCTATATTTTGTACATCATTATTTTTGATTTTATTTAAGGCTTCTTGTTGGCGTTTTTTCTCTTCTTCTTGCTTACTTATGTCTTCAAACAAATAACCATTTCGTGGAATTTTATTAAAATCCAAACCTTCGCAATCTTTAAATTTTAATATTCTTTCCGATAATTCTGTATCCTTATCTTTTTGCTTATCGCTTTTTTCTTGATAGTCATAAGCTACTCCCAAAAATTTAGAACTATCTTTTTTTATTTGTTTTTTATCGGCAGTACTGCTTAAAATATAGTCAAACTCCTCTGGTTTTGGCGGTGTTGATTTTTCTATATGTGTAAAAATTTGGCTTTCAGAAGAATAATTTTCATTTTTAGCAATTTTAAACCAAATTTCAGTATCGCTTTTCTTTTCAAAATTGGTGTATTGTAATCGTAGTGAATTTTTATGAATTACTTCCAACTCTTTCTCTATAAGCTCTTTATAAAAATTTAATTCTTTATAAATGTTCTTCTTTGTTTCTTTATAAGACCTTTCTTCTTGTTTTTGATTTAAAATTTTAGAGAAAAAAGGTTTTAGAGAAAAATAATTTCTTCCATAATTATGATATTCAAAAAATACAGGAACTTCTAATTTTACACCTCGCTCAATTATTTTTTTGTAATTTTCTTCTTGAAGTTCTTTAAAAAAATAATCCGTTATATGTAAATCATTTTCGTTTAAACGCCACAATGCTGTAAAATAATAATTTTTAGTTGCAAAATTCAATAAAATATTATTCCCTCCTTTTGGACTTACATCAAAAATAGGTTTAAAACTTTTGTTATTTAATTCTTCTAAAAAATCAATTCCTCTCAAATCCCTTTTAACTGAAACCACTATAAAGTTTTCATTTTCAAGTAAATTACTGTCTATAATTTTAGATATTTTAGTTTTTAAATCGTTATAATTAGGTCTTTCCGAAGGATTCTTTTTGCAAATTTCATCAACTAAATTATCTATAATTTCATAATTATCTTCTTCAAAATACCATTCAATAATTTTTCCGATAGAATAAATATCTGATTGATAAGGAAATCCTTTTGGAGTTTCCCTATCCCATTTTTCAGGAGCGGCAAATTCACGAGCAAAAACTTCCAATTCTCTTGCTTGGCTTAATGTAGTGGCTATATCAGAGATTCCAAAATCAATCAAATAGAAATTATTCTCATCATCTACCAAAATATTTTCAGGGGTAATATCTCCGTGCGAAATTCTATTCTTCAAATTAAGGTGTTGCAAACAATCAATAATCTGAAGTATTCCTCTTAAAAATAAATTGGGATTGTAACATTTATCACGATTATTTTTCAAAGATTCAGAATCTTTATATTCAAAAATAACACAAAAGTTTTCCTGATTTTCGTCCCAGCCATATTCTATAATTTGAGGTAATGCTTTATGTTCCGCTTTTTTTAAATGGCGTAGTTTATCCGATAGCATTCTGCTGGGTGTGCTATCTTTTTCAATGCCCAATAGCCATTTTGCAAAGCACTTTTCATTTTTTTCATTCCGTACAATTGCGGTTCGTGAATAACCTCTTTTGTGTATTTCCCGTAATGGTTGATATTTATTGAAAATCATAAATTAATAAATTCTTAAATTCATTTTTTTATTATTATTTCGCTTTCAAAAATACTTCTTTTTAATTTAAAAATCCAAAAAAATATTAATATTATTTTACGTTATTTTTAGATTTTCTTTAAATAGATCTTTTACAATAAACGAACCTTTCAGGCTTCCGAAAGAAATGGGAGTTTTTTATAAAGTTGATTAAATGATTGAAAAACAAGGGGCGTTCGTGTTTATTATCATAAAACCCTACCTTTAAACCGAAATTTTTATCCGTATGAACAAACCTGATTATTACCTGCAATCATTGCAAACACTCGTTTTTATCTTGGAAGAAAACAACGAAACCCATTGGGCAAATTGGCTAAAACGAGATATAAACTATTGGCAAACAGAACAATCCACCAAAATTCACCGCTCGGCTTACGGCGGAATGGGTTGCGTTTAACGACATTGGACTAATCAAAGGCGGATAGGGCTATTTTTCGGTGGCGTTTGATTTTTTAAAGGCGTTTTATTATCGTTTTGCTGATAATTTTAACGCCAAAAAATGCGTGGAAGACTTTCAAGAAGAAGTGCTAAATATTTTATTATCAGGTAAATATGTCATTGGCATATATGTAGATGATAAAGCTCATAAATTCCACTTTTTAAGACACGAAGCCTTTTATAAAGCCCTAGCCAATACACTTCGGCAGGGGAGTTTATCCGCTGAAAGTTTGGTGGAATTGTCTCATCATTTTAGCAGAAAAGATAAGTAAAGTATTTATATTCAAAAATATGCGTTTTGTAGGAGCTAATCGCAATTAACCCAAAATGTATATAAAAGGGCAAATTACAATTTGCCCCTACAGATTGCGTTTAAAAGCCGTGTCTTTCAATATTTTTTGTAATTTTGTAAAATAATTGCTTGTCGGTGCTACCGACTTGTAAAATAGATAATTTAAACACCCACAAAAGCCCCTTTCCTTGGGAGAGGGGTTGGGGAGAGGAACTATGGACAAAAAAGCATTTAAACAAGTCAAAAAACAGCTTAAAGAAGCTGAATTACAAGCCTTTAAGGCAAGTTTGCCGATGGACGAAAAGTTATTTGTCAAATTGTTTGAATTTTTGGCAAAAAACTTAGCCAAAAAGCCCTGCAAACACACTTTGCACCATACCAACAACTTTTTATTGGCGTGGCAAAAGCCGTCTGCACAGATTTTCCCTTGGCTACACGACCACGGTGGTTATTGCGATTGCGAAGTGCTGAACAATGTCGCCGAATATTTTTATTATCAAGACAATACTTGGGACGAGCCGTATGAACTCACCCAAGATGAACAAGAGCTATTTTCTAAAAAGCAAAAAATAAAGAGCGTCAATACCGATTTTGGCTTTGCGATAAATAGCGTTCCTGCCCCTTGGCAACTGCTTGAAAGCGTGAATGATACGCCCAAAGCCTATTATTTTCAAATGGGCAAAAAAATGAGCGGTTGTTATATCAAAGTCATTCACCAAAGCCTTGATAATGAATTGCATAACGATGATTTTTTTATCAAGCTGTATAATGCCGCCCTTTCTAAAACCGATGAAAAACTCAGCATAGAGCGTGGCGAATGGGAGCGATTTTATTGGCTATCAGTTACTTATCAAAATTCTACGGTGGCAAAAGTATGGGCAATTCCCAAAGCAAACGCCCATTATCATTTGCTAATGACCAGCGAATTGCCACGCATCAAAGGCGATTTAAAAGAATTGGAAAAATTAACGCA
>JAUNHN010000176.1 GCA_030523915.1 Capnocytophaga sp.
TAGTATATCGTATTTGTGAGGTGTTGAATCCGACGAATTGCGATACAGCAACGGCTACTGTGGTAGTATCTTCTGCAACAATATCTGCTCAAGACGATAATTTCGGAATTATTTCTGGAAGTATAGGTGGAGTTGTAGGTAATGTGCTTACTGATAATGGTAATGGAACGGATACTTTAGGTACGGTTTCGGCTACAGTAGCAAACGTAGCAGTAAGTGTAGTTACACCAGCTACACCAATATCGGGAGGCAATGGACTTGTTCCTACTTTGGATACGGCAACAGGAAATGTAACAGTACCAGTTAATACACCAGCAGGTACTTATACAATTACATAATTGTGATACAGCTGAAGCGGTAGTGGTAGTAACATCACAGGCAATAGTAGCTACAGATGATAATTACTCGGCTTACCCAGTTTATACAACTACTGGAGGTACACCAACAACTACAACGGTATTAGTAAATGATACAGTTAGTGGAACAACGGCTACTTTGGCAACAGTAGTTATTTCAAATGTAGTATCACCAAATGCAAATATTTCAATAGATGTAACCACAGGTCTTGTACAAGTATTACCAAATACACCAGCAGGAATCTATACATTAACGTATCAGATTTGTGAAGCTACAAATACATTGAATTGCAGTAATATCGCAAATGTAACAGTAGTGGTATTAGATGTTCCAAAAGCAAATGATGACCAAGTTACGACACAAATTAATACACCTATCACAATAGATGTATTAGTAAATGATGAGAATATCCCAACTTCAGGAAGTATGGCTGTAATAAGCAATCCGTCCAGAGGTACGGTAGTCTTAAATGATGGAGGTACTCCTTCTGACCCGTCAGATGATACCTTTACATATACTCCAATAGACGGATTCATAGGTGTGGATACATTTGTGTACGAGCTTTGTGATAGTGCAGGTAATTGTGCCACAGCAACAGTTACAATTGATGTAGTAGGTGGAGGCGATATAGTTCCTTACAATGCAATTTCGATTAATGATGATGGTTCAAACGATGTGTTCTATATCAAAGGAATCGAATCATATCCTGATAATACGGTAAGAATTTACAATCGTTGGGGGGTGAAAGTATTTGAATTACAAGGATATAATAACACTACGAAAGCCTTCAGAGGTATTTCAAACGGAAGGGTAACTATTGAAGCTCCTGAGAAATTACCACAAGGAACCTATTACTACGTGATAGAATATGTAGATAAAAACAACCAAGTACAGCGAAAAGCCAGCTGGTTGTATATCAAAAACTAAAATAATATTTTGAAAAATTTGGGTGTTCGTAAAGAACGAACATCCGAGTTTTTCAAAATATAAAAAATAAATCAATAATTGATTTTTTTAAAGTATCGAAAAAAACAAAAAATTATAAAGCTAAAGAATAGGCAATAAACATATAAATATATTATATAATGAGAAGAAATCGTGTTTTTTTGATATTGATGTTACTGTTATCAACTGGGGTTTTCGCTCAACAAGAATCGCAGTACACACAGTATATGTATAACACAATGATGTTTAATCCAGGCTATGCAGGCTCTAGAGGGATAGGAAGTTTTTTTGGTCTTTACCGTACGCAATGGGTAGGATTGGAAGGAGCTCCCAAAACAGCTACATTAAGTTATCATACACCTATTAATGAAAAAGCAGTAGGTTTAGGAGTTTCATTATTTCACGAATCTATTGGACCACAGCAGGAGAATACTTTTTTGGTTGATTTTTCCTATACATTGAAATTTGAAAAATCCAAATTAGCTTTTGGGTTAAAAGGCTCTTTAGGACTATTTGAATTAGATGTCAATAAGTTACATTTGTATGACGGAATGGATTACAGCTTTACGGGTGATCATTCTATATTTCGTCCTAATGTAGGGGCTGGGCTTTATTGGTATACCGATAAATATTATTTAGGTTTTTCAGTACCAAACCTTTTAGAAACGGAGGTTTATAGACGAAATGATACCAATCGAGAAGTTTCTGTTTTGAAAAATACACAGCATTATTATTTGATAGGAGGTTATGTGTTTGACCTTTCTGCCAATACAAAATTCAAACCAGCGGTACTTAGCAAAATATCGTATGGGGCACCATTACAATTGGATATTTCAGCAAATTTTATGTTTAATGAAAAATTTGTGTTAGGAGCTGCTTGGCGTTGGTCTGCGGCAGTGAGTGCTATGGCTGGTTTCCAAATTAATGACAGATGGTTCATCGGGTATGGATATGATTTTGAAACTACTGAATTATCGCGATATAACTCAGGTTCACACGAAATTTTCTTGCGTTACGAGCTGATGAAAGTATACAAAAAAGTGATATCACCAAGGTTTTTCTAATTATAGCTTCTATCTAAACTATTACTAAAAAGAATTAAAATGAAGAATCATACTATATATATATTCGTGCTTGCATTGTTTAGCAATGTGTTATTGGTTTTTTCACAAGAAAAACAAATGCAAAAAGCCAATGAAATGTACAAAAATTTTGCATATATTGATGCTATCAAAGTATATGAGAGTATTGCTAAAAAAGGATTTGTTAATCAAGAATTGCTAGAAAGGCTTGGTGATTCATACTATTTTAATGCGGAATATGACAAAGCTCACACTTGGTATGCAAAACTTTTTGAAAATCCAGAATATAAGTTACAACCTGAATATTATTACCGATATGCTTTGTCGCTTAAATCAGTAGGTAAATATGATGAGTCTGACCAAATGATGAATAAGTTCGTAGCAATGACGGGAGCCGATGACAGCCGAGCTATTCTTTTTGGAGAACACAGAGATTATCAAGAAGAAATTAAAGAAAACTCTAACCGAATGGAATTACACCAAACAGGTATTAACACAGAGTATTCTGAATATGGAACTGCTTTTTACGGAGATAAAGTAGTATTTGCAGCGAGTAGTGCCAATATGTTTAAATCTTCGTCGCGATGGACAGGTACTAGCTTTTATGATTTGTATGAAGCCAACCGTGATAGCATTCGTTTATCAAGCAAAACGCCTTTATCTTCAAAACTTAATACTAAGTTTAACGAATCAACAGCCGTATTTACAAAAGACGGTAATACGGTTTATTTTACCAGAAATAATTATGTAGATAAAAAAATAGGTTTAGATGCTGAGAATACTATCCTATTAAAAATATTAAGAGCAACTAAAGATTCCAAAGGAAATTGGGGAAATGTAGTAGAAATGCCTTTTAATAGTAATACATATAGTGTGGCACACCCAGCATTAAGCCCTGATGAAAAATATTTATATTTTGCATCGAATATGCCAGGAACACTTGGAGGGTCTGATATTTTCCGAGTAGAAATTCTCGAAAAAGGAGGTTATGGTAAGCCTGAGAATTTAGGAAATATAATCAATACTAGCGGAAGGGAATCTTTTCCATTTATTTCTCAAGATAATGTATTGTACTATTCTTCAGATGGTTACCCTGGTTTAGGAGGATTGGATATTTTTGCTGTGAAGATGCACGATAACGGAACTACCTCACAGGCTATTAATATTGGAACCCCAGCCAATAGTGCAGACGATGATTTTTGCTTTGTTATTGATAATGATAAAAAAATCGGTTTTTTGACATCAAATCGTCCTGGGGGAAAAGGGAAAGACGATATTTATTCGTTTTATGAGCGAACTCCTTTGAATTTTGTATGTAATAAAGTGTTAAAAGGAGTCGTTAAAAATTCTGAAACACAAGAGATTATTCCAGATGCTAAAGTAACACTTTCTAGCAAAACAATGGAACTTCTTAAAACTGATGCGAGTAATGTAGAAGGACAATTCTCTTTCGCAGGTGAGTTTATAAATTGTAATGATGCACATTTCTATCTGAAAGGTGAAAAAGAAGGTTATGAAACTGCCGAAGTGAAAATAGAGTCCAAAGGTAAAGGCAAAGAAATTTATTACGAAATATTACTGACACCGCGTGTCATAAAAGTAGGTGAAGGCGATGATTTGGCGAAAGTATTCAAAATAGAAAATATTTATTTTGATTTTGATAAGTCTAACATCCGCTATGATGCATCAGTACAATTAGCGAAAATTTTGGAAGTGATGAAAGAGTATCCAAAAATGAAAATAGATGTACGTTCTCATACAGATAGCAGAGGTTCAGATAGTTATAACTTAGCTCTGTCGGACAGACGTGCCAAATCAACAG
>JAUNHN010000016.1:0-7823 GCA_030523915.1 Capnocytophaga sp.
AACAAATTCTTCTGGCTCCAATGCCAATACTTTTGCAATTTCCTCATACGATGTCAAAAACGAATTATTATACACCTCTTCGGTTAATGTTTTTGCATCGAATCCTTGTAATTTTTCCAACAAAAATTCCTTTGGCGTATGTTCTGCATAAAAAACAACCGATTTTTCAAAAACATCTCTATCCACCGAAATTTCGTAATCCTTAAACACTTCTTTTAAAGATTCCGACAGATTTTTCTTTCTATCGTTAAATGCTTGTTGTCCTTTAATTTCTAAAACATTCTTTAATTGATTGATACGAACTCCATTTGTAAGTAAATCCACATTTCGGTACATAAATTCGCTAAAAAGTTCATAAGACAACGAATAAGGTTCTATTTCTTTGTATTTTTTTGAAAAATCAGCTAAAATATTTCCATATTCCGATGCTTTATTATGAGTTTGTATATTTTTTTGAAAAACTTCTTCCTGCTTTCTTTTCAGAGCAACGGCATCTGATTTTTTCAATCCTTGGCTTTCTCCTATCCATTTTTTCCAGTAATTAGCTACACGAGCATATTTGGAAGCATATTTTATTTTAACAGCAGGGTCTTTACGCATATATCCGTCTTGAACTTTTAGCACTACATCTCTGATTCCTATTCGAGCAGGATTTATAACGTTCACGATTTGCTCCACAGCTACGGCAGGTAAATACTCTTGTGTACGCCCTGGATAACCAAAAACCATCGTAAAATCTCCTTCAGAAACGCCGTTTAATGATATTGGTAAGAAATGTTTTGGTTTATAGGGTACATTATCTTTGGAGTACTCAGCGGGGCGATTATTTTTATCTGCATAAATCCGAAACAATGAAAAATCTCCTGTATGTCGAGGCCACACCCAATTATCTGTATCGGAGCCAAATTTCCCAATAGATGACGGTGGAGCTCCTACCAAACGAACATCTTTAAAGGTCTCCACAACAAACAAAATGTATTGATTTCCATTATAAAATGCCCTTACGCGATTCTCCTGCCAAACTTCTTTTGGTGAGTTATTTACTACTTCGGAAATATTTTTTTCTATAACATTTGCTTTTCCTTTTTCTGAGGATAAATTTTGTGTACCTTTAAGTATTTTTTCAGTAACATCTTCTATGCGAATAATAAAAGTTACTACCAAACCTGGATTGGGAAGCTCTTCCGATTTGTTTTTTGCCCAAAATCCGTCAGCCAGATAATTATTTTGCATTGTCGAATGGGATTGTATTTGTTCGTATCCACAATGGTGATTTGTTAGTATCAATCCTTCGGGGGAGATAACTTCGGAAGTACAACCGTTATTAAAATGCGGAACAGCATCTTTTAAACTTGATTTATTTACCGAATAAATATCAGAAACCGACATTTTCATTCCCAACGACTTCATTTCTTTGGAGTTCATTCTTTCCAAAAGTGATGGAATCCACATACCTCCCTGCTGACCGTAAACAGGAATTAAACATAAAAACAATAATAATTTAATGTATTTCATTGTAAATATAGTATATTATTTTATAAAATTATTTCAAAAAATAAATTCATCTGTAAAAACATACAAATGCACCTTATATTTATATATAATATAGGTGTAACATTTGTATTAATTCAATTATTTTATTTCGCACAAACACATTATATATATGTATACGATTTTTAAAAATATTTTGACCGCATACAGAATTTTTATGCAAAGATATAAAATTATTTTTCAGATTTCTTATTTCGGCGTGAAATTATTTCGTTTGCACTATCTATCACTTGGGTTATTACTTTTGTCAAATTCTCATAACGTGCCTCACCCTCCATAGCCGTAAGAAAAGTTACTAACTTCCCGTTAATAAGGTCTAAAAGCGGTTTTTTAATCGAAGTTGCTGTCGCAATCGTTTCTTGTACAGAAAGTGCTTTTTCATAAGCCATTCGCTCATTATGGAACGCATTTTGCCTTACCCTTAGTTCCTCAATGGTTTCTTCCACACCTGCGAGTTTTTCGACAGCTGCATCTATTTCAGGGACAGCGAGGTCTCTTAAAAGCGAGTCGATATGTGCCGATGCACTCGAATAATTCTCACGCGTTAGCCTCGTTCCGTAGCGTTGAAAAACGGCATATACTTTTTCTGCACTTTCTTTAATTTCTACCGAACGCATCGAACGATACCCTACCAAAATATTGTTTAGATTGAAAATCGTTTCATCACGCAAATTATCAGCCTCTTCCAGCTTAGAAACAGCTGTTTCTTTTTTAATTGCCATAGAAATAGCCTCTGTTTGCTCTTCTATTTTATCAAACAAATTTTTTAAGAACGAATCTTTTTGTAAATTTACCTCAGCAGCAAAAAGACTCACAAGACGACTTGACACATCAGCCGCCTCCGATACACGAATCTTATAATTAATCTTATTCATACACTTAATTATTTTTTAAAAGTTTTTATTTATATTTTTTATTCAATATTATTTTTAAATACGATAAACATTTATTCATTTCGTTGTAATTAGAAAACAACCTAAAAAACATTTGTTTATTTTTTATTTCACAAAATTTAAAACTAAAATGTTTTATTTGTTTTATCAATACGGATTAATCACATAAAAAACACTTGTTTATTTTATTCTTAATTACAAAACACTTAAAAAACATTTATTAATTTTTTAAATAACCGATTTTTACTTTTTAAACAAATGTAATTTTAGTTAAACAACTTTATTTATATAGAAAACTCAAATAAATTTAGTAAATAAATCCATTTTATACAAACAACTCTTTTTATATAAGCTAAAAATCATTAAACATTTAGCAAACTAAATAAAATTTAGCTCTTCTGTGATTTTATTTGGATTATTGATTATTTTCTGTATTCTTTTTAGACATTTCTATCACTGGCACAAGTCCTTCCGATGGCATATAGATAATCTGTGGAAGATTTCCTTTGTCTGCTAATTTTTCGAGCGTTCGGATAAACAAATATTGGTTGTATACGGAATTAAGCGTTCCGTTTTCGATTTTCATTGCCTCAGCCATTCCCCTTGCTCGTTCTATCTCGGCTTGTGCATTTAATTTCTCTGCCTCGAGTCGGGATTTGGCTTCTTCAATTAAAATTTTGCGGTTTTGTTCTGCTTTAGCCATTTCGGCTTTACCCGCCATCTCCTGTTGCCATACGTTATAAATGGGCAAACCAAACATCATTACCACAACAAAAATAAGCACGGTAACAACAATTCCTAAAATCGGTATTTTAAATTTCATAATATAACAAGTTAAAAATTAGGTCTTAACTGATTGGATTTGCTATAAAATTTCTCAATTACCTCAATCACTTCGTTTTCGGTGTCGACCAAATGAAAAAGGTTTAAATCTTCTGGACTGATATTACCAAAATGCTCCAATAGCACCACTTTAATCCATTCTACCAATCCTTTCCAGAATTCTGTCCCCACCAGAATAATCGGGATTCTGTCAATTTTATTTGTTTGAACCAATGTTATCGCCTCAAAAAGTTCGTCTAACGTACCGAAGCCCCCTGGCATTACTACAAACGCTTGGGAATATTTTACAAACATCACCTTTCGGGCAAAGAAATAATCAAAATTTAGGTTCTTATCACTGTCGATGTAAGGATTGTCGTGCTGTTCAAAAGGCAAATCAATGTTAAGTCCAACAGATGCACCTTTTCCAAGCTGAGCCCCCTTGTTACCAGCCTCCATAATACCTGGACCTCCGCCCGTTATGATTCCGTAGCCTTCATTAACAATTTTTTCTGCTATACGCACGGTGAGTTCATAATATTTTGTTCCTGGTTTTATCCGAGCAGAGCCAAATATAGAAATACAAGGACCAATTAAGCTCAATTTTTCATATCCGTTAACAAATTCTCCCATTGTTTTAAAAATCGACCAAGAGTCATTTGTTTTAATTTCATTCCAAACTTTTGAATGTTTTATTTTATTCATAATGTGTGATATATGCTTTAAAAGTTATTATTGGGCAAATCTATATAATTTTGGCAGGAAAAGCAAACTATTTATGGTGAAAAAGAAAATATACAAATGATATTCTTTCAGTTGCAGGAAAATTATAATATATTTGTGCTTTAAAACCATTGTTTTTGATAACAAATTAGCATATGAACACGATTTTTACCATAGGGATTTTTATATCGCTTTTTTTGGCAGTACTGTTATTTGTGAAGCAGAAAAAAACGTTACCTGACACTATCTTAGGCGTTTGGCTACTATTTATCGGCATTCATCTGCTGAGTTATTATCTGCATTATTTAGGATACTATAACAAATACCCGCATTTATTGGGAGTTACGCATCCATTTCCGTTATTGTATGCTCCTTTTTTGTATCTGTATATATACTTTTCTTTGCAAAGCAAACAACACTTTAAACTGAAACATTTATTGCATTTTGCTCCTTTTATACTGACATATTTGTATTTACTTCCGTTTTATTTTGGCTACACAGCTCAAGAAAAGTTAATTTTTGACACTCAAGATTTTAATAGTGTGTATAGGCTTTTTTTTAGCATATCTTTTCTGATGTTTATAATCTCATGGGTGGTTTATTCTATTATTTCGTACAGAAAATTATGCAATTATCAACAGCTTATCAATGCCAATTTTGCTTACGAAGAAAATATCAGTTTGCGATGGTTGCAATTCTTTATTATCGGGATAGGAGTGGTTTTCGGTTCGGGGATTATTGTTTCGGTTTTGCGGTATCAGTTTAATTTTGATTTTGGGTTTAATACGGATTTTATTTTCTTTATTTTGATTGTGCTTTTGGTGGCATCTATTGGATTTGAGGGAATTCGCCAGCAGGGGATTTTCACGGGGGAAACCACGAAAATGGGTGATATTGTCCGCACCAAATCTTTCAAATACAAAAAATCAGGATTGAAATCTAACGAAATGCAAACGCTACACGAACAGCTACTTTCAATAATGACCCAAGAAAAACCTTACCTCGAACCCAAACTTACTTTGAGCCAATTAGCCGAACGACTGGGTATTTCATCAAATAACCTATCGCAGGTAATCAACCAATATGAAGGCAAAAATTTTTACGATTTTGTAAATAGTTATCGCGTTAGCGAATTTATCAGTAGAGCCTGCAACCAAGCCAACAAAAATTTAAACATTCTGGGGATTGCACTCGATTCAGGATTTAACTCCAAATCTTCTTTTAACGAAGTTTTCAAAAAACAAACAGGTAAAACGCCTTCTAATTATTTGAAATTGCAAGAAAAACAAAATAATATATAACATTCTAAAAAACAATATATTATGTAATTTTAAACGTCCAGACGTACCCGTTTGGACATTTTTTTTGTCCGTTTGGGCAGGGTTGGACGATTGCCTTTGGGATATGTCGCAACTTTGCACCAAATTTTAAAACGTAGTAAAAATGAAATCACTTTTTAACATCTGTTTTTGGGCTATCCTTTTAGGAATATCTTATGCCAAAGCTCAATCTATCGAACAAACTTTAAAAGGCAACATTTTCGATGCCGATACACGTGAACCGCTGTTAGGAGCTTCGGTTATTGTTCAAAATAGCGACCCTATTATAGGAACAACTACCGATGAAAACGGAAATTTCTCGCTTACACTTCCCATTGGGCGACATACACTGGAAGTATCTTACATCGGGTATGAAAGTTTCATCATTACATCAATGATGATTACCTCTGGGAAAGAAGCCATCGTAGAAGTAGCTCTAAAACAAGATGCTGTACAAATCGACGAGGTAATCGTGCGAGCATCTATCAACAAAGCAAGACCGCTTAACACGATGGCTACCGTGAGTGCTCGTTCGTTTTCGGTGGAAGAAACGCAACGCTATGCAGGCGGAATGAGCGACCCTGCACGATTAGTTTCCGCTTTTTCGGGAGTAACTACAGGAAATTTGCAAGACAACTCAATTATCGTACGCGGAAATGCACCACAAGGTGTAGCGTGGCGGTTGGAAGGCGTTGAAATCCCAACTCCGCATCACTTTTCAGGAGGAAATGTAGCTGGTGGTGGTTTAGTTACGCTTTTCAGCAATCAAATGTTAGCCAATTCTGACTTTTTCACGGGTGCTTTCCCTGCTGAATACGGAAATGCCACCGCAGCTATTTTCGATATGAAATTACGCAACGGAAACAACAGCAAATACGAACATACGGCACAAGTGGGCATTTTAGGACTTGATTTTTCATCAGAAGGACCTATTTCACGAGCCAGCGGGTCGTCATATTTGTTCAATTATCGATATTCTACTTTTGGTCTTTTAGGCGATTTGAAGTTAATTCCAGAAGACCAAAGAATTAAGTATCAAGACCTTTCGTTCAAGTTTAATTTCCCAACCCAGCGTGCAGGAACATTTTCACTTTGGGGAATTGGCGGAATTAGTGCTACCCACAAAAAGGCTTTAACTGATATTTCCAAATGGGAAATTGACACAGACCGCATTCACAATACTTGGGACGCATACACAGGAGCAATGGGCGTTGCTCACCGAATAAACACAAGTAGCAAATCTTTCTTACAGACGAATTTAGCCATTTCAGGAATCAATAAAACCATCATAACCAAACGATTAAGCGATGATTTACAAACATTTACCCCTGATATGGATTTAAAAGACGTCACTGGAACACTTACGTTTTCATCCAATTATAATTATAAATTTTCACCAAAAGCTACGCTAAAAACAGGATTTGAATACAAAAATTTGTTTTACCGATTTGATTTGAGTGGCACACAAGACTATAATTTGCCTCTGACTTACACACGAATTATTGATGATAAAGGAAGTACCGATGCATCTGAACTTTTCGCTCAATTGAAATATCAATTTTCTCCTTCTTTGCTTGTCAATGCAGGGTTTCATTTGGCGTATTTCGGGCTTAGTAAGGAGTTTATTCCTGAACCTCGCTTGGGATTGCAATGGGAGTTCGTTCCGAATCACAGCCTAAGTTTGGGATACGGAAAGCATAGCCGTCCCGAAGCTCTGAATATTTATATGTTTGAAATCAATGGAAATCAACCAAATAAAAATCTAAAACTCTCCAAAGCACATCACTTTGTTTTGGGATATGATTGGCGTATTAGTGAAAAATTACGGCTAAAAACCGAAGCCTATTATCAGCATAATTACGACATTCCAGGTGAGGCAAATACTTCGTACTCACTTATCAATTTCAACAGAGATTTCACGCTTCATAAAGAATTAACTAACAACACAATAGGTCGTAATTACGGAATAGATTTCACTTTTGAAAGATTTTTGAACAACAATTATTATTACTTGCTAACGGTGTCTCTTTTCGATGCGAAATACAAAGCAGGCGACAATAGTTGGCACAACACCCGATATAACAAAAATTATGTATTCAACGCACTCTTCGGAAAAGAATTTTTCTTTAAAAACAATAGCCGTGTGCTTGATGTGAATGCTCGTGTTACACTAACTGGTGGTGAGCGATATACGCCTATTTTAGAAAATCAATCGATTGCTAATGAGCGAATTATATATGATGACACACGTGCTTTTGAGAGTTCTTTGCCTAATTTGTTATACGCCGATATAACGCTGAATTATCGCAGAAATCACCGCAGAAGTTCGAGTATTTTTTCCTTCCAGATGAAAAATGTGTTCGGTTCGCCTATCTATTTGGGGCATAATTACAATTTTATTTCCAAACAAATAGAACTTAGCAAAAGCACTTTGCTCATTCCTAACATCAGTTATAAAATCGAATTTTAGGTCGGTCGGTAGCACCGACAGGCAATTTCTATTACCTAAAACCTA
>JAUNHN010000016.1:7923-27222 GCA_030523915.1 Capnocytophaga sp.
CGAATTTTAGGTCGGTCGGTAGCACCGACAGGCAATTTCTATTACCTAAAACCTAGCAACTAAATAACTATGAAAAAATATAACAGACCTTTGTTCTTTTTTACCCTATCGCTTTTAATTCCTTGGGCATTGTGGTTCGTTGTGGCGTATATGAGCCATCATTTTTACGATAAATATATCTTTTTACAAGGTATTTTATCAATTTCTGGGTTAATTTCACCTGTTTTAGTGGCAGGATATTTATTTCTGTCAGATAAAACATTACTTTCTGACCTTAAAAATCGCTTTTTCGGAAAAAATCTTTTCAGATTGAGATATTTCTGGATAGCATTGTTGCTTCCGCCGTTGTCAATTATCATAGCTCAACTCATTTCAATAGACTTTGGGCATAGTTTCGACCAATTTCATATTTCAGGAAAAGCCTCTTTCACTTCCGAGTCTTTTTCGCCTTGGTTTTTGCTATGTTTTGCACCCATCGTGGAAGAATTGGCGTGGCACACTTACGGAACAGATACCTTGCGACAGCGATTTTCATTTTTCAAAACAAATATTATATTTGCAATCTATTGGGGACTTTGGCATTTGCCACTTTTCTTTGTCAAAGGATATTATCAGAGTAATGTACAGGCGGAGGGGCTTATCTATACGCTGAATTTTGTTGTGAGTCTGTTTGTTTTTGTAATTATAATGAATTGGCTTTACTTCAAATCGGGGCGAAATATTTTCATTGCGATATTGTTTCATTTGGTGGCAAATGTTTCCAATGAGATATTTGCAACACACCCCGATAGCAAAGTCATTCAAACCGTGATTTTTCTCGTCGTAATTGGCTATCTTGGGGTAAAAGACAAACAGTTTTTCTTTGAAAAAAATATTTTATTTACCTAAAAACAAAAAAACTTGATTAGATATTTTTATAATTCCGTAGAAAGTATTACTTTCGCCGACTAAATTAATTATAGTAAATATTTAAGACATAACGAAAAATGGCAGTTCTTGAAAAAATTAGAAACCGTACAGTATTTCTTATCGTGATTATTGGGTTAGCCCTATTTGCTTTTGTAATTTCTGACTTCATTGGTTCAGGACGTTTCAGCAATTCGCAACCTACTGAAGTAGGGACAGTTAACGGAAAAGATGTTTCCATTGATGTATTCCGAAATCAAGTAGAAGCTACTATCCAGCAAGCGAATGGGCAAACAAGTAGCATCGATGCTGCGAAATATGTATGGGAACAAAATGTACGCAACATTCTTCTCAATCAGCAATTTGAGAAATTAGGGCTAAGCATCGAAAAAGACCAAATTTTGGCAGTTTTGGCAAAAAGTCCTTTGGCTCAAAGTCCTGAATTCACGAATGAATTTGGAGTTTTTGACTCTTCTAAATTCATCAATTACTTAGCTACGCTTAAAACAAACAATCCGCAGGCTTATCAACAATGGAAAGCTCAAGAAGAAGCTCTTATTGAGGGGGCTAAACAGCAAATGTACTTCGGACTAATCCGTGCTGGATTGGGAGTTACTAACGCTGAAGCGGAAATCGCTTATCATCAAGAGCAAGATAAAGCTGATATTAAATTTGTAGCTTTGCAGTATAGTTCTATTCCTGATAGTACCATTACTATAAGTGATGGCGAAATTAAAGACTACATCAAAAAACACGAAAAGCAATTCAACCAAGATGCTTTCAGAAATATTCAATATATCGTTGTGAACGAAAAAGCATCAGATGAAGATATTAAAGCCAGCAAAGAAGCTCTTACTAAATTACTAAATGCAGAAGTAATATTCAACTCTCAAACTAATTCAAATGATACGATTGCTGGATTTGCAAGAACAAATAACATTCGTGAGTTTGTTGATAAAAACTCGGATACTCCATACGACTCTTTGTTCGTAACCAAGGCTGAATTACCAGCCACTTACGCTGATACATTATTTACATTGCCGATAGGAAGCGTTTTTGGACCTTATGACGATGGTGGTACGTTGAAACTTTCGCGAATGATTGCTAAGGAAAATAATGGTGCAGTAAAAGCCAGTCATATCCTTATTCCGTATGCAGGAAGCCAAGCCGCTGGACAAAATGTTACTCGCACTAAAGAGGAGGCTCAGGCGAAAGCTAAAGAAGTCCTTGCTTTGGCACAAGTTGCTGATGCAGACTTTACAGCTTTAGCAAAAGAAAATTCAGAAGAACCAGGTGTTGCTTACAGTGGCGGTGATTTAGGTTTCTTTACCAAAGGAAGAATGGTGAAGCCTTTTGAAGAATTCGTTTTTGCCAATCCAGTAGGTTATATCGGTATTGTGGAAACTGATTTCGGCATTCACGTAGTGAAAGTTACAGAAAAAACAGATGCTGTGCAAATTGCAACCATCACTCGTAAAATAGAGCCTTCAGAAGCTACTATAAATAATTTGTTTTCAAAAGTTTCAAAATTTGAAATAGATGCTTTGGCTGATGTTAAGAATTTTGGCGAAGTGGCTAAAAAATCTGACTTAACTGTACTTCGAGCTGATAATTTAAAACAAAATGACGAATATATTATTGGCTTAGGAAATAATCGCCAAATCGTACAATGGATTTTCCAAGAAGATAGTAAAGTGGGAGACATTCGTAAATTCACTTCGGGAGGTAATTACATTGTAGCTCAATTAACTAAAAAAGGAGAAAAGGGTATCAGTTCTGTACAAGATGCAGCTCCTTTTGTAAAACCAATATTAATTCGTCAGAAAAAAGCACAAATATTGGCTGGCAAGGCAAAAGGTTCATCGTTAGACGCCATAGCTTCTTCAAATAAATCCGAAGTAAAAACAGCTATAGGTTTATCTATGAATAACCCAACTATCATCGGGGAAGGACGCGAACCGAGAGTGGTAGGGACTGCTTTCGCTCTAAAACAGGGACAAGTATCAAAACCTATTGAGGGCGAAAATGGAGTATATGTTGTAGAAGTAACTTCTACAACAAAAGCCCCAGAAGCAAGTAATTATAGAACGTATGCTAAAACATTAGAAACGTTAAAATTAAATCGTGCTACTGAAGAAGTATTTAATGCTCTTAAAAATTCGGCTGAAATTAAAGAAAATTTAAGTATGTTCTACTAATTTTTTTGACAACTAACATATTAAAAGACAAGGATTTGCTAATTCAAAATTAATAAGTCCTTGTCTTTTTTTGAATTTTCGAAATTTACAAAGCAAGATGTACTGTTTTTATTGTCGAGCAAAACTGCTATTATCAAGATGTGGACGAAAAGGTAAAGAAAAGCATTGATTTTGTCAAAATCTATTGAAAAATTAATCTACTCATTTGTAGATAACATTTTAAAAGTTATTTTTGCTATTTGAAAAAACACATTAAAATGAAAATTATATCTTATAACGTAAACGGTGTACGTGCCGCAATGACCAAAGGACTTATCCAATGGCTACAAAGTGCTAATCCAGATGTACTTTGCCTACAAGAAATCAAGGCTTTAGAGTCACAAATAGAAAAAGAACCTTTTGAGGCTTTGGGCTATAAATATCAATATTGGTATAGTGCCGAAAAAAAAGGATATAGTGGAGTTGCCATTCTTTCCAAAATAAAACCCAATCACGTAGAAGTCGGGAGTGGTATAGATTATATGGATAAAGAAGGACGTATTTTACGTGCTGATTTTGATACAGTTTCTGTGATGAGTTTGTATTTACCTTCAGGAACAAATATCGACCGATTGGATTTCAAACTTACATTTATGGCTGATTTTCAGAAGTATATTGATAATTTAAAAATCTCTTTTCCAAATTTAATTATTTGTGGAGATTACAATATCTGTCATCAAGCCATTGACATTCACGACCCTATTCGCAATGCGAACGTTTCAGGATTTTTACCCGTAGAACGCGAGTGGCTTGACGGATTTATAAAAGGTGGATTTATCGACAGTTTTCGCCACTTTAATAAAGAACCGCATAACTACTCTTGGTGGTCATACCGAGCCAATGCTCGCAACAATAACAAAGGTTGGCGTATTGACTACAATTTGGTAGCTCAACCCCTTGAAAATCGTTTACAACGAGCTATTATTTTACCAGAAGCTAAACACAGCGACCACTGCCCTATTTTGGTAGAGATAACGGATTAGATTTAAGGACGTAGGGATTAGGCAATAGGCTATGAAAATTGTTTATTACATTCCCGATTGCCTATCCCTTTATTACCTAAAATCACTGCATATTCTTCGCTTCGATGCTCAGCGTAGCGTGCGGAACGGCAAGTAAACGCCGCTTGTCAATGAGTTTGCCCGTTACTCGACAAATGCCGTACGTCTTGTTTTCTATACGGATTAAAGCATTTTTAAGGTCGCGGATAAACTTCTCTTGACGAATAGCCAACGCTGTATTTTCCTCCTTACTGGTTACTTTTGAACCCTCTTCAAATGCTTTGAACGTAGGAGCAGTATCTTCCGTACCGTTGGTTGCACTATTCATATACGCACTTTTAAGAAGCTCCAAATCGTGCTGAGCTTTCTTAATTTTCTCTTCAATAAGAACCTTGAATTCCTCCAATTCCTTATCTGAATACCTAAGTCTGATACTTTCGTCTTCCATAATATTTTATTTATATAAGAATAAATCACTCATTCTTAATTGATTAAACAATTCTATATTTTTTCTACTTTAATTTTCGTTGTAATATCATCAAAAGAAATCGCTTCGCCTTCAAGCAATTCGTTTACAAAATCAAGTTTTTCGGTAAGCGTTTCGGTTTTTATGTATTCTTGATTAGCCAAAACAGCGACTTCCAATTCAGGTTGTTTTTGTAGCTGAATATTCACCTTATCAGTAACCTCAAAGCCCGAATCTTTTCGGATGTTTTGAATGCGGTTTACCAACTCTCGGGCGATTCCCTCGCGGCGAAGTTCGTCCGTGATGTGAATGTCCAACGCTACCAGCGTACTGCCCGAACTCGCTACCAGCCAACCTTCTATGTCTTGCGTGGCTATTTCCACATCTTCAACGCTTAAAATTACGTCTTTTTCGGCTAATTTTATACTAATTTCGCCATTTTTTTCTATCGCCTGAATTTCTTCTTGCGTAAAGCCTTGAATTGCAGCAGTTACCGCTTTGAGGTCTTTTCCGAATCGAGGTCCCAAAGTTTTGAAATTCGGCTTGATTTGCTTCACAAAAACCCCCGCCGTGTCGTCTATCAATTCAATTTCTTTTACATTTACCTCCGACTTGATAAGGTCTGAAACCGCCTCTATTTCAGCTCGTTCTTCGCTACTTAAAATCGGAATCATTATCTTTTGCAACGGCTGACGCACTTTTATCATTTCCTTCTTACGGAGCGACAATACCAAAGACGAAATGGTCTGTGCCTTTTGCATTCTTCGCTCTAACGATTTATCAACCATAGCTTCGTTAAACTGCGGAAAATCAGATAAATGCACACTCTCAAAGGCTTCTTTTTGGGTTGCCAAATTCAAATCGCGATACAATTTGTCCGCATAAAACGGAGCCACAGGAGCCATCAATTTTGCCACCGTATTTAGGCAAGTATATAAGGTTTGGTATGCCGAAATTTTATCTTCCGTATAATCGCCCTTCCAGAAGCGTCTGCGACACAAACGCACATACCAGTTACTCAGATTTTCTTGTACAAAATCCGAAATGGCACGAGTAGCACGAGTAGGTTCATAATCAGCATAATACGCATCTACATCTTTTATCAATGTATTTAATTCCGATAGAATCCAACGGTCAATTTCTGGTCGGTTTGCCAACGGAACTTCGGCTTCCGAATAGGTAAATTTATCAATATTGGCGTACAAAGCAAAGAACGAATAGGTGTTGTACAGCGTTCCAAAAAACTTGCGTCTTACCTCTGCAACTCCCTCAATATCAAACTTTAAGTTGTCCCAAGGATTGGCGTTAGAAATCATATACCAACGTGTAGCATCGGCTCCGTATTCGGCTATGGTTTTGAATGGGTCTATGGCATTTCCGAGTCGTTTTGACATCTTTTGTCCGTTTTTATCCAACACTAATCCGTTGGAAACCACATTTTTATACGATACACTATCAAAAACCACCGTTGCAATGGCGTGTAAGGTATAGAACCAACCACGCGTTTGGTCTACCCCTTCGGCAATGAAATCGGCTTGTCGCCAAGCCTCACCAGTATTTTTATTCTCAAAAGGATAATGCCATTGTGCGTAGGGCATCGCTCCCGAATCGAACCATACATCAATCAGGTCTGCCTCACGCTTCATCGGTTTGCCCGAAGGCGACACCAAAACGATGTTATCCACTATATTCTTGTGTAAATCAATTAGTTGGTAATTCGCATCGGACATATTGCCCACCTCAAAACCTTGGAATGGATTTGCAGTCATCAGCCCAGCGGCAATCGATTTTTCAATTTCAGTAAAAAGTTCTTCTACCGAACCGATACAAATTTCTTCGGTCTTGTCGTCCGTTCTCCAAATCGGAAGCGGAATTCCCCAGTACCGCGAACGCGACAAATTCCAGTCGTTGGCATTTTTGAGCCAATTCCCAAAACGCCCTTCGCCTGTGGCTTTTGGCTTCCAATTGATGGTTTCGTTCAGCTCAAACATACGGTCTTTAACTTCCGTAATTTTGATAAACCACGAGTCGAGCGGGTAGTACAACACAGGCTTATCGGTACGCCAACAATGCGGATAGCTGTGTACATATTTTTCTACCTTAAAGGCTTTATTATCAGTCTTTAAGAGAATTACCAATTCTACGTCCCACGATTTTTCAGGGGCAGTTCCCTCGTCATAATATTCGTTTTTGATGTATTTCCCACTAAAAATTTCAGGTACTTTTTCGCCTTGTACAAAACGCCCTTGCAAATCCACCAAAGGCACTAAATTGCCGTGTTGGTCGTGGATAAGCATCGGAGGAATGCCGTTTTCTTTCGCCACACGAGCATCGTCCGCCCCAAAAGTAGGAGCAATATGCACAATTCCTGTTCCGTCTTCGGTGGTTACGAAATCGCCCACAATCACGCGGAAAGCATTTTCTGGATTTTCGACAGGTAAAAACCACGGAATCAGCTGTTCGTATTGCGTTCCTGCCAAGTCCGAACCTTTGAATTCGGCTAAAATTTGGTAGGGAATATTCCCCCCAGCCTCCGAGGTAAGCCCCCTATCCCCCGAAGGGGGGAATTCTTCTGCTGAAACTTTATAATATTTTTTACCGAATTGTTTAGGAACTAATGATTTGGCAAGAATTACATTTATAGGCTCGAAAGTATATTGATTAAAGGTTTTAACTAACACATAATCAATCTCTTTTCCTACTGCCAAAGCAGTATTTGAAGGCAATGTCCAAGGGGTGGTCGTCCAAGCTAAGATTGATATTAATGGTTCGCTATTAGCTTCTTCTTCTAAAGCCTCCGCCCAGTGTAAAGCTCCACCGCAAGACGCACCAGCAATGGCATCACGGTCAAAAATATTTTTGTTGATGATTTTATCTAATTTTTCGGAAAGTTTTTTCACCTTAAACTGAGCTACGATGGTCGTATCAGAAACATCGCGATAGGTTCCTGGTTGGTTGAGTTCGTGTGATGAAAGTCCTGTTCCTGCTTTGGGCGAATACGGCTGAATGGTATAGCCTTTGTAGAGCAATCCTTTGTCGTAAATTTGCTTCAAAAGCCACCAAACCGACTCCATATATTTGGGTTCGTAGGTGATGTACGGATTTTTCATATCCACCCAATAGCCCATTTTTTCGGTGAGTTCGTTCCAAAGATCGGTATACCGCATCACGGTTTGCTTACAGGCTTTGTTGTAATCTTCTACGGAAATTTTCACGCCGATGTCTTCTTTGGTGATGCCGAGTTCTTTTTCGGTACCGAGTTCGACAGGCAATCCGTGGGTGTCCCAACCTGCTTTTCGGTTTACCAAGAAGCCTTTTTGGGTTTTATAACGACAGAAAATATCTTTGATAGAACGCGCCATCACGTGGTGAATCCCTGGAATGCCGTTTGCCGAAGGTGGTCCCTCGAAAAAGACAAAAGGTTGCTTGTCCAAACGGGTGTCGATACTCTTTTGGAAGATGTTATTTTCTTGCCAATATTTCAGTATTTCTTCGGCTACAACCGATAAATCAAAGTTTTTGTATTCTGTAAATTTCATTCTGAAAAAATCATTAAAAATTAGTTGAAAATACCCGATTTACATCGCAGATACTTTTCAAGTGTGCGAAGATAGTAAAAAATATCAGAAAATGTATGAAGTTGAAGGAAAATAATTGAAAAAAAATAATCTGAAGAGCAAATTCAAATCCTTATTTTTTCATAAATTTATACACCCTAAATAATATTATCTTACTTTTTAGCTATCCAATTAGTACTTATAGTGGTAAAAAGCACGATAGTTATAGAACTTAAAGGCATCAAAATAGCTGCTACCAAAGGAGATAAAAGCCCCAATACTGCAAACGAAATTCCTACAATATTGTACAAAAATGAAAGCATAAAACTTCCTTTTATAATTCGGATTGACTTTTCGGACAGGTCTAAAAAACGTTTTAAATCTTTTATTGTGGAAGAATCCATAATCCCATCACAAGCAGGAGAAAACACGTTTACATTTTCAGCCAATGCGATGCCTACATCACTCTGTTTCAAGGCTCCTGCATCATTTAAGCCATCACCCACCATCATTACTTTCTCTCCTTTTTCTTGCAATGTTTTGATGTAATTCAATTTGTCATCAGGCTTTTGATTGAATAAAATAGTCGATGTTGCAGGAAGTAATTTTTTCAAAGTTTCTCGTTCACTTTCATTATCCCCTGACAAAATTACCAACTTATATTTATTTGATAATGAAGTAAATAATTCTGAAATTCCTTTTCGGTAGGAATTACTAAAAACGAAGCATCCTTTATAATTTCCATCAAGGGCGATGTGTACACTAGTTTTGAGATTATCTTTTATTGTTTCTTTATTCACAAATCCTGCCGAGCCAATTCTCACAAAAACACCTTCTACTTGTGCTTCAATACCTTTCCCCGTAATTTCTTTAAAATCACTAATTAAAGTAGAAATATTTGAAACTTCAAGACAATCATATATTTGCCTACTTAATGGATGATTTGAATTTCGTAATGTGTTTTTTATAATCTGCTGTTCCTGAGCAGTTAACGGAATTCCTTCGTAAACCAAATCGGATTTGTTAGCAGTAGTTATTGTACCTGTTTTATCAAAAATGATGGTATCTATTTTTGCCATTTTTTCAATTACTTTGCTGTTTTTCAAGTACAATTTACGTTGTCCGAAAATTCGCAACATATTTCCCAAAGTAAAAGGAGCTGAAATAGCCAAAGCACACGGGCAAGCTATAATAAGTACTGCGGTAAATACATTGAGAGCCATAATGGGTTCGGTAATGCCCCAATAAACCCGTAAAATCCATACAAAAAGTGACAAAAAAGCAATGATTAAAACAATGATTGTGAAGTACTTACTTACTTTATCTGTCAATGTTTTAAACTGGTCATCTTTGTCTTTATTAAAAATCTCATTACTCCAAAGCTGTGTCAGATAACTTTGCGAAATGCCTTTCAGGGCTTCTACCTCAATAGCTCCTTGTACTTGCTTGCCACCTGCAAAAAGTTTGTCGCCACTGACTTTTTGTACAGGATTGGCTTCACCTGTTACGAAACTATAATCAATGTGTGCATCACCTCGAATTAAAATGGCATCAACTGGAATAAGTTCCTGATTTCGAATAAGTAACCTATCACCCTGCTCAATGTCATACACTTGCACACTTTCTTCCTTGCCATTGGACAGAATTTTTGTAATTCCTATAGGAAAATAACTTTTATAATCACGCTCAAAAGAAAGGAAATTATAGGTTCGTTGCTGGAAAAATTTTCCAATTAACAACAAGAAAACCAAACTATTAAGACTATCAAAAAAACCTTGCCCTGAATCCGTAAGTATATCATAACAGCTACGAACAAACATCGCTAAAATACCCAATGCCAACGGAATATCAATATTTAATATCCCACTTCGGATACCTTTATAAGCCGAAATAAAATAATCCGAAGCCGAATAAAACATCACAGGCAATGACAAAGCAAACATTATCCAACGAAAAAAAGGTTTGTACTGCTCTATCCAAAATTCATCAGCCTCAAAATACTCTGGAAACGAAAGCAACATCACATTTCCAAAAGCAAATGCGGCTACTCCTAACTTATAGTAAATCTGACGATTAGGTTTGTTTTTCTTCGATTGATAATCCTCTAAACTGATATAAGGTGAGTATCCTATATGAGCTAAAAGTAATACCAATTCTTTGAGTGAAACTTTTTCCGAATTGAATGTAATTCGTACTGTTTTCTGCGGAAAATTCACCACAGCTCCACCTACTCCACTATGCAATCGGTCGAGATTTTCTAACACCCAAATACACGAACTACAATGAATATGAGGAATATACAAATTCACTATCTGTATCCCCGCATCATTAAACTCAAGCAGTTTTTCTACAATTTTTTCATTATCTAAAAAAGAATATTTTTCAAAAGACTCTTCTGGGCGTGCTCCTGGAGTTTGTTCTATATCGTAATACGAAGAAAGATTATTCTCTGATAGAATTTCATAAACCGTTTTGCAACCCAAACAGCAAAATACCTTATCATCCACCAAAAGTGGCTGATTATCAAATTCATTCCCGCAATGATAACAATTCATAAAAATGAGTTAGCTCGTTTTTAATCAAGCCTAATTTTAATTTTATTCCTAAAAAATCACCTCTTAATTCTCAAAAATGAAATCTCTTCTTCACCTTCAACTATCAAAAAAGAGGTTTTATTTCTTTGCAAAGATATGATATTTATCATTAAAATTTTTATCTTTGCAATAAAATACAAGAAAACATTATGAATAATCAAGCAAATGTGAAGTGTGAACAATGTTTTGTTCGCCATCGGAATGCCCTTAAGACATTGTACGATGGAGAACTTCACATTATTTCAGAATGTAAAACAGCTTCACTAATAAAAAAAGGAGAAATTATTTTTGAAGAAGGTGATATGCTTGCGGGAGTTTATTGTATTAGAGATGGTGTATGTAAACTTAGTAAACTTAGTGCCAATGGCAAGAGCCAAATTGTACGTTTTGTAGGTAAAGGCGATATTTTGGGACAAAGAAGTGTTATTGCTCGTGACCCTGTAAACCTAACTGCCACAGCTTTGACGGACATAGAGGCGTGTTTTGTTCCGAAAGAAGAAATTTTTAGTTTTTTTGCTAATAATATTGATTTTTCAATAGAAATATTCCGAAATGTATGTGATGAACTCAAAAAAGCTGATAATGCCATTGTAGATTTAGCTCAAAAGACAGTAAAACAACGCTTAGCCGATACGCTTCTCTTCTTGGAGAATAATTTTGGAACTGACCCACAAGGATATATCAATCTACAACTTTCACGTGAAGAAATCGGGAATATGATAGGCTCCGCCACAGAATCTCTTATCAGAATGCTCTCTGATTTTGCGAAAAATAATTGGATAGAAACTCGTGCAAAACGAATTAAAATACTCAATAAGAGACAATTAGAAAAAACATCATTAGGTAATTAGTTTTATTTATTTTTCCAATTGCAATTTAATGAAAATACTTTACTTACACGGATTAGACAGCTTTCTGCAAAACGATAGAAAAGAAGTTTTGGAACAATACGGAACCGTTTACGCCCCTATATTAGACTATAAAAATACCCCTGACCTTTTCCAAATATTACAAAAGGATTACGCTCATATACAAGCAATTATAGGCTCGAGTGCAGGCGGATTGATTGCCTATTTTTTGGCTCAATTCTTACAAAAACCTTGCTTGTTATTTAATCCAGCCTTGACATTCAAACATCAAATGCCTATTTCCATAACCTTCAATCCTAAGTATGAAGAATATATGCAAATTGTTATTGGTGGGCAAGATGAGGTTATTCAAGGTTGGCAATCTTTAGCCATTATACAAAATGATATTTCTGAAAATCAAAATATTACAATTCATTTCGTTAATAAAATGAAACATTCTTACAACATTGATATTTTTGGTAAGGAAGTAGATTTTTTCTTTAACGAATTAAAAATCAAAAAATTATCATAATGAAAAAAGTGTATTTTATCGTTTTATGTACAATGTTACTATCTTGTAATCAATCAATTAAAGAAAAAAAAGAAGAAAAATCTGCTGTAAAACCTGTGGTCATCAGCACTTGGAATCACGGATTTCCTGCCAATGAAGCTGCTTGGAAAATTCTTGAAAAAGGCGGAAGTGCTTTGGACGCTGTTGAAAAAGGGGTTATGGTTGCCGAAGCCGACCCAGAAGAAACCTCAGTAGGCTACGGCGGATTTCCTGATAGAGACGGCAATGTAACCTTAGATGCTTGTATTATGGACAGCCAAAACAACGCAGGGTCAGTAGCTTGTTTAACAAACATCAAACACCCTATTTCTGTAGCCCGATTAGTGATGGAAAAAACTCCCCACGTAATGCTCGTAGGCGAAGGAGCGAAGGCTTTTGCTTTAGCACAAGGTTTTCAACAAGAAAATCTTCTGACAGAAAAAGCCAAAAAAGCCTACGAAGAGTGGCTAAAAACTTCACAATATAAGCCTATCATAAACATTGAAAATCATGATACTATCAGTATGTTAGCCTTAGATGAAAGTGGCAACCTTTCGGGAGCTTGTACCACCAGCGGAATGGCTTGGAAAATGGCAGGTCGTGTGGGAGATTCTCCTATTATTGGGGCAGGTTTGTTTTTGGATAATGAAATAGGAGCTGCTGCTGCAACTGGTTTGGGAGAAGCCGTTATCCGTACCGCAGGAAGTGCGATGGTTGTTGAGCTTATGCGACACGGAAAATCTCCACAAGAAGCCTGCGAAATTGTTACCAAACGCATTTATAATCTCTATAAAAACACTCCCGAATTGGAGCATTTGCAAGTAGGATTTATTGCTTTGAACAAAAAAGGAGAAGTTGGAGCTTTCTGCGTTCGTGAAGGGTTTAATTACGCCTTACAGTCTAAAAATCAAAATAATAAAATGTTTGACGCAAAATTTATGATTGAAAATAAAAAATAATATTTTTTATTATTTTGAACGTTCATTATTTTATAATTTTAGTTCAAAATTCTGTTTTTCAACAAGTTACCTTAAAAAAATGTAATATCTCAAAAACCTAAATGGCTTTTTTGTGATGTTTTTAAAATTGTGGTTAATTTTTAACTTTCTGTTTTTTACGCATATCACGGACTATTATAAGCCATATTACAAACGAACTTACAAAAAGATGTGGAAAAAAATTTTCATTCCAAAACCACGAAAACAACAATGCCACAAGCTGACCACTTGCAAGAATTGTTATAAAAATAAGTATTTTCTTTTTTACTGACATCGTATTTTTTTTTTAATAAATTATTTAAAGAATATAAGAATAAGCATTACGTTATCTCAAAAATTTTGTACTGAAGTCCTGTTTGTTTTACGACATTTTCGGTTCGCTCATAATGGGTATCTGTGATGAATAGCTGTCCGAAATGCTGCTCTGTTACTAAAGAAACCAATTTCGCTACCCGATTATCATCTAACTTATCAAAAATATCATCTAATAGGAAAATAGGCGTTACTTTAAGTTGCTTCTTAATCACTTCAAACTGAGATAATTTCAATGCAATTAAAAACGATTTCTGTTGCCCTTGGCTTCCGTATTTTTTCATCGGAAAATTATCAATTTCAAAAAGTAAATCATCTTTATGTACTCCTACCGAAGTGTATTGCAAAGCTCTGTCTTTACTAAGATTTTGTTTTAGTAAATCACTTAGCGATGTTTGGTGTAAGGAACTTTCGTAGGTAAGACTTACATTTTCTTTTCCTTCTGAAATATAGGCATATTGATATTCAAAAATGGGAAGAAAAATGTTCATAAACTGCAATCGTTTTTCATAAATATACTGCCCTAATTCAGCGAGTTGTTCATCATAAACCGAAAGTGTAATTGAATCAAAGTTTTGATTTTTAGCAAAATACTTCAATAATGTATTTCGTTGTAAAAGGATTCGATTATAACGCAATAGTTTATCCAAATACATTATATCGGATTGGGAAATTACATTATCCAAAAACTTTCGACGAACTTCGCTTCCATCAAGTATTAAATCTTGGTCCGAAGGCGAAATAATTACCATTGGATATTTTCCTACGTGGTCAGACATTTTCTCGTATGTTTTCCCATTGCATTTAATTACTTTTTTCTGCCCTTTTTTGATGCTACAAATTATCTGTTCTTCCCGATTATTTCCATCAAAAAAACCTTCTATCATATAAAATTCCTCACTATGACGAATGCTTTGCACCGCCGAAGGATTAAAGTAACTCTTCCCTACCCCAAGATGATAGATAGCATCTAGTAAATTCGTTTTGCCTACTCCGTTATTCCCTACAAAACAATTAATCCCCGCTTCAAAAAGAAATTCTTTTGAAGGAATATTTTTGTAGTTCACAACCGATATTTTTTTTAGAAACATAATTATAGGCAATGGCATACGCCCAAATTAATTAGGTGTATACAACACCTTATATATTTATTTTAAATTTGCAATAATATCTTTCGTCATTTTATCTAAATCAAAGTTAGGCGACCAACCCCAATCAGTACGTGCAGCCGAATCATCAATACTATCTGGCCAACTATCAGCTATTTTCTGACGGAAATCAGGTTCGTATTTGATTTTAAAATCTGGGATTTCTTTTAAAATACTTTGATAAATTTCTTTCGGAGAGAAAGATAAAGCCGAAACATTGTATGACGTTCGTACTTTTACTTGTTCTTTAGGAGCGTCCATAAGGTCGATGGTGGCTTTAATCGCATCGGGCATATACATCATTGGCAAATATGAATTTTCATTCAAAAAGCAAGAAAATTCTTCACCTGCAATAGCTTTGTGATAAATATCTACGGCATAATCCGTAGTTCCTCCCCCTGGTAATGATTTGTATCCGATAAGTCCTGGGTAGCGAATACTACGCACATCTACATCAAATTTTTGAAAATAATACTGACACCAAAGTTCGCCTGCTACTTTTGTGATTCCATACACTGTATTAGGCTCTGTTACAGTCTCTTGCGGAGTGTTTGTCTTTGGTGTATTTACCCCAAAAGCTGCAATTGATGAGGGCCAATATACTTTATCTAACTTTTTTTTACGAGCTATTTCAAGTACATTGAGCAACCCATTCATATTCAATTCCCAAGTAAATAACGGATTTTTTTCGCCTACTGCCGAAAGTAACGCTGCTAAATGATAAATTTGGGTTATTTGATAAGAATCTACAAGAAACTCTAATCGAGCATTATCTTGAATGTCTAAAACTTCAAAGTTACAATACGAAAATTTTTCAGCAACTTTTTCATTAACGTCTGTTGCAACAATGTTTTCAGAACCGAATTTTTGAGCTAAGGCTTCGGTAAGTTCACTTCCTAATTGCCCGCCAGCACCTGTAAGTAGTACTTTTGTTTTTGTCATTTTATTCAAGTTGGTTTGTTAAAATTTTGAGTTCACAAAAATACAAAAAAATATATTTTAGAACTATTTTTTTAAGAAATAAATTACTAAAAATAGATTTTTAGAATTATTTTGTATAATGGATAAAGTAGGAGATTTTTCACTTTTCACTTTTTTTTATATCTTTGTCCAAATATAAACAAAGAATAGTTATGTATAATTTATTAAAAGGAAAAAGAGGGATTATTTTTGGAGCGTTAGATGAGAATTCAATCGCTTGGAAAACAGCGGAACGTGTTCACGCTGAGGGAGGTACATTCGTGCTTACCAATGCTCCTATTGCGATGCGTATGGGGCAAATCAAGCAACTGGCAGAGAAAACAGGTTCTCAAATCATTCCTGCTGATGCTACCAATATGGACGATTTGCAAAATTTAGTAACTCAAGCAATGCAAATTTTGGGTGGAAAATTGGATTTTGTACTTCATTCTATAGGAATGTCTGTGAACGTTCGTAAAAACATCCCTTATACAGAATCAAATTACGATTTTACAGAAAAAGGTTGGGACGTTTCGGCACTTTCTTTCCATAAAGTATGCCAAGTACTTTACAAAAATGATGCTATGAACGAGTGGGGAAGTATCGTAGCTTTGACTTATATGGCTGCTCAGCGTACGTTCCCTGATTATAACGATATGGCAGATAACAAAGCCTATTTGGAGTCTATCGCTCGTAGTTTCGGATATTTTTTCGGAAAAGAGAAAAAAGTACGTGTGAATACCATTTCACAATCACCAACACCTACTACAGCAGGGCAAGGCGTAAAAGGCTTTGACGGATTTATTGCTTACGCAGAAAAAATGTCGCCACTGGGCAACGCTACCGCACAAGATTGTGCAGATTACACAGTGAGTTTATTCTCTGATTTGACCAGAAAGGTAACAATGCAAAACCTTTTCCATGACGGAGGTTTTTCTAATACTGGTGTAAGTCAAGAAGTTATCGAGAAGTTTAGTTAATTTTTAGATAATATTATCCGCTACAATTATCATTTTACAATATATTAAATCCATAAAAAAATAAGAATCTAAATTTCGGCTGCGTTGTGAAAATAAATGCAGTCGAGGTTTGGTCTCTGAAAAATATTTGTTTTGTAATTTTATTTGTGAAAATGATTGTTATTTTTTGTGTAAATGAGATGATTTATAATTATGAGGTCAACATTTAATAATTAAGTAAAATAACCATTATGAAGAATTATTATATTACAAAATTAAAGGAAAAAATATTTGCTAATAAACTATTTCTTGTAATAGCTGTGTGTCTGTCTATATTTTTTATTTTCAGATTTGGACATGCTTTTGGAGAGTTTATCTATTGGATAGTGCGATAGTTCAGTCGAATAGAATAAGAATTTTGTGGTATTTGCTATGCTAAAAAAAATAATCATATATCCTTTTATACTGCTCGTTCGTTTCTATCAGATTTTTATATCACCGCTGAAACCGCCTACTTGTCGCTATACACCCACTTGCTCACAGTACACATTGGAAGCCCTAAAAAAACACGGACTTATCAAAGGAGGCTGGCTTGCTACAAAGCGAATTTTTAGTTGTCATCCGTGGGGAGGAAGCGGATATGACCCTGTACCATAATTCAATTTACAACCTACGGCTTTTGCCTTTATTCTTTATTTTAATATGCTTTGGGAAAATTTACTATCACTAAAAAGATTTGGAGATACTGAAAAACGCCTTCGAAAAGGGCAAAATGAAACACGCTTGAACTTTGATGTAGATTATGACCGTGTCGTTTTTTCGAGCGATTTTCGTAGTTTGCAGGACAAAACACAAGTAATTCCACTTTCCAAAACCAGTTTCGTACACACACGGCTTACGCATAGTATTGAGGTATCGGTTGTGGGGCGGAGCTTAGGACGCTCGGTAGGAAGTTTTCTATTACAGAAATATCCCAATCTGTATGAATTAGGGTATCAAGCCAATGATTTTGGAGCAATTGTAGCAGCCGCTTCTGTGGCTCACGACATCGGAAATCCACCCTTTGGGCATAGTGGAGAAAAAGCAATTGGCGAATTTTTCAAAATAAAAAAAGGAAATGAAGTAAAACATCTGCTTTCAGAAAAAGAATATGAAGACCTTTGTTGTTTTGAAGGTAACGCTAACGGATTCAGGATATTAAACGAATCACGACCAGGCGTAGAAGGAGGTTTGCGATTATCTTACGCCACCTTAGGAGCTTTTATGAAATACCCAAAAGAATCACTCCCATTTCGACCAACAAAAAATATCGCTGACAAAAAATATGGAGTATTCCAATCCGAAAAGGCTTTTTTTGAAGAAGTAGCTCACGAACTCCAACTAAAACCTGTTTTAAGCAATGGTGATTTACGTTTTGCCCGTCATCCTTTGGCTTTTTTGGTAGAAGCTGCCGATGATATTTGTTATACAATTATCGACTTTGAAGACGGAGTAAACTTAGGACTTATCCCTGAAGATTTGGCTTTGGAGTATTTCGGAAAATTAATTTCAGACAGAATAAACACTCAGAAATACAGTAAGTTACAAACCAAAGAAGAACGCGTTGCTTACCTACGAGCTATCGCTATCGGAACGCTGATTCAGGAAGCTACTCAAATTTTCATTGATAATGAAAACGAAATTTTAGAAGGAAATTTCCATACTTCATTACTATCAAAAAGCATATATAAGCCTCAAATTGAGGATATTATTGATTTTAGCGTTTTGCACATTTACCAATCAGACGAGGTTATTGAAAAAGAAATTTCGGGTTATGTAATTTTGCAAAGTCTTCTAAATGTGTACCTAACAGCTATTCTCAACGAAGAAAATGGAAGAGAAACATCTTTCGACAAACTCATAATGAAATCCATTCCCGAAAGATACAAAAAACAAGGTTCGCTCTATGAGAAAATCATGGGAATCGCCTGCTATGTAGCAAGCCTAACCGATAGTAAAGCAGTAGAATTGGCTAATAAATTACAAAAATAAAAGACTATACAAAAAATTTTATTTCAAAACATCTTATAAGTCAAAAACATGAAAATCAATTACTTACTGCTTTCAATCCGACTACCGAACCTATAAGAGTGGTAATGAAGAACAATCGCCAAAAAGAAGTTGGTTCTTTGAAAACCAAAATCCCAACCAATACCGTCCCTACGGCACCTATTCCCGTCCATACTGCATACGCTGTCCCTAAGGGCAAGGTCTGTGTGGCTTTGGTCAGTAAATACATACTGATAAAGGTACATATAACAAAACCTGCATACCATAAATATAAGGCTGTACCTGTCGTTTCTTTGGTTTTTCCTAAACAAAAAGTAAAGGCTACCTCAAATAGTCCTGCTACGATTAACACAATCCAATTCATCAATTCAAAAAATAATACGTCTGATTGCCGACAAAGATACAAACATCTACCAATTGAGGAAAAATACAATCAATTTTAATTCAGCAAAAATTCATTTTCTTCACAAAGTCTAAAAATTCCCAAAAATTCCCCAGCCTTTACACAAATATTCAGTTTTTAGTGCATTATAATAAAAAATATGACACGAAAAATCATCAATGAGAAAGATTTATCCAGCAAATTTTGGAATATCAAGTACGAAAGAATAACTACAAAAGTAGTTTATAGGAAAATAATCACTAAAATATAGTTATTTGACTAAAATAAATCCTTCGGCAAGTTTGCCCATTCATTTCTGAACTTTGCCGATT
>JAUNHN010000177.1 GCA_030523915.1 Capnocytophaga sp.
AATGATTTATGAAAGTAATAGCAATGATTCCAGCTCGTTATGCAGCTACACGTTTTCCAGGAAAGTTGATGAAAGATTTGGAGGGTAAACCTGTGATTGTTAGGACTTTTGAAGCTGTTGTAGATACAAAACTTTTTCAAGAAGTGTATGTCGTTACAGATGATAATCGCATAGAACAAGCTATTCTGAATGTCGGTGGAAAGGTAATCCGAAGCCAAAAAGAACATCAAAGTGGGAGCGATCGCCTCGCTGAGGCATGTGCAAATATGGAGGTAGATGTCATCGTAAATATTCAAGGTGATGAACCTTTTACAGCAAAGCAAAATTTAGAAATTTTATTGCAAATTTTTCAGCAAGATACAGGAAATCAGGTAGATGTAGCAACTTTGATGGAACGCCTATATGAAGGAGAGGACATTGCTAATCCTAATAATGTAAAAGTCGTGGTTAATAAAAATAACGATGCTCTTTACTTTTCTCGGGCTTTTATTCCCTTTCCGAGAGATGAAAATTCGGAAGCGATTTATTTTAAGCATATTGGGATTTATGCCTATAAAAAACAGGCTTTAATGCAATTTACACAGTTGGAAGAATCTATTTTGGAAAAAACAGAAAAATTAGAGCAACTTCGGTATTTAGAAAATGGATTCAGAATCCGATTGGCAGAAACACACATTCCTACCATAGGAATTGATACCGAAAATGATTTAGAAAAAGCAAAAAAACTTTGGCACGATAGATTTTTCAAATAAATATTTTTGTCTTAAAAATAAGTTTTTTTGAAAAAAATAATAATAATTTGGTATAATTTTTGTATACGTCTACTACTTTAAATAGTTGTTCAAAATATCATAAATAAAAGAAAAATAAGTATTAATTTATTATAATTTAAAAGAAGAAAAATGACAAAATCAACAAAACCAAAATACACTAGGTTACAGACAAGTCTGCATCCAGAGGTGATTGAAATGCTTAACAAGCAAGTGAGTATGGAAGCTGAAGCAAGTTCTATTTATTTGGCAATGGCTTCATGGTGTGAAGTGAATGGATTTTCGCGAAGTGCTGAATTTTTCTACGGACATGCTGTGGAAGAAAGAGACCATATGATGAAAATTTTCCGTTTCTTAAACGAAAATGGAGCAAGAGCTTACGCACCAGAGGTAGGAAAAGTAAAACAAGATTTTGCTTCGTTACAAGAGGTTTATCAAGCAACGTTGGAACACGAAATTGAAGTTACACAATCTATTTTCGCAATTTTCAAAAAAGCACGTCAAGAAAGTGATTACGCAAGTGAGAACTTTTTGCAATGGTTTGTAGAAGAGCAGTTAGAGGAAGAACGTTTGGTACACAGTATCTTAGATTTATTTGAATTTACAAACGAAAAAGACAGTCCGTTGGCTCTTAAGCTAATTGATGAACGTATTCCATTAGAAGAGTAATGATTTTAGTAACCGGAGGAACGGGACTTATCGGTAGTCGATTATTATTTTATTTAACTCAAAATGAGGAAAATAAAGTACGTGCTATCTATCGTTCTGAAAGTTCAATAACAAAAGTCAAAAACGTTTTTAAACGCCTATCCAGTAGCGGAGAACAGCAATTTCTTCGCATTGAATGGGTTAAAGCAGATATTAACAACATTCCCGAATTGGAAAAAGCTTTTCGGGGTGTTGTTTTTGTTTTTCATGTAGCAGGTTTTATTTCGTTTAAACCTACTGATTTTGAGAAACTTATAAAAATTAATGTAGAAGGTACAGCTAATATCGTGAATTTATGTATTGACTTCAAAGTGAAGAAGTTATGCCACATAAGTTCAATAGCTACAATTACTTCTGTTGAAAATAAAATCCTTGATGAAACCAGCGATTGGAATCCCGAAGCAAGTAACAATGATTATGCCATTAGCAAACACGGTGCTGAAATGGAGGTTTGGCGAGGTTCACAAGAAGGGCTTAAAGTACTGGTTGTCAATCCTGCAGTAGTATTAGGAGCTCACTTTTGGGACTCAGGTTCGGGAATGTTATTCAAACGTGTTGCTGACGGATTTCCATTCTATCCCACAGGTGGTACAGGCTTTGTGGATGTGAATGATGTAGTTCAAGCAATGATACAACTTCAATTTTCAGATATTGATAATCAACGTTTTGTATTAAGCGGAAGTAACCAAACGTATGAGCATACGATGAAGACCATTGCTACATATTTGGGAGTAAAACCTCCGAATAAAAAAATAAGTTACAAAACACTTCGTATACTTGCTCGAATAGATGCTTTCCTGAGTTTTCTTCGACTTAAAAAAAGGACACTTACTCTGCGAAATGCAGATTCCGTTAGCTTAATTTCATCGTACGATGGAACTAAAATTTCTCAATTTATAAATTTTCAATATACTGATTTTGACGAATCTATAAAAAATATTTGTAGAGAATATCCGAAATGAAAATTTACTAAAAGTTTAATGTAATAAGTTTTATCGACAAAATTTTACAAAAAACTTTCTACCGCTAATTCATAGCTCTTCAGCCCAAAACCTAATATAACTCCCTTAACCACAGGTGATATATAGGATTTATGGCGAAAAATTTCCCGAGAATGAGTGTTGGAAATATGCACCTCAATTACAGATGTGGTAATGGCTTTGATAGCATCTGCAATGGCAATAGAGGTATGTGTGTAAGCCCCCGCATTGAGGATAATCCCGTCATATTCGAAACCTATTTCGTGAATTTTATTGATAATTTCCCCTTCTATATTGCTTTGATAATAAGATAGTTGCAGATTAGAATATTTCTTTTGTAACTGTTCAAAAAATTGTTCAAACGTTTGATTTCCGTAGATTCCAGGTTCTCTTTTTCCTAAGAGATTTAAATTTGGTCCGTTGATTATTATTATTTTCATAAAATGCGATTTTTTTTATTTTTTATTTAAAATTTCTTCTGTTTTCCTTACAATATCCTTAATTGTGATTGTTTTTATAGCTCTTTCGTAGCCTTTGGGATATTTATTACCATAAATAGATGTTGGGATAAGGTTATACTGCTTTCTATCAGCCAAAAGTGCGTTTTCTATCGGTTGTTTGTACGGATAAAATCCTGCGTAAGGGTGGGTTACGCCCCAAAGCGTAATGGTCGGTACGCCATACATTGCCGATAAATGTGCATTACCGCTGTCCATTGCTACCATAACATCAAGTTGAGAAATAAGCTGTAATTCTTCCGAAAAATTGTATTTTCCGACCATATTTTCTATATTTTTTAGGTCAGAAAGTTCATTATTTTGATTTTTTTCGTGATTTCCGCCTCCAAAAATGAATATTTTGCTGTTTGGATAGTTTTCTGATAGCTGAAAAATCACTTTTTTCATCGAATCAAACGGATATTGCTTACCTAAATGAGCTGCAAACGGAGCAATTCCAATATTTTTTCCTTCCGAAAGATTTTTTTGTACAGAATTTAACAAATTAGGCTTTGGAGCAAAATAATTTTTTTCTAACGAAATTGGGAAACCTAATTGCGTAAACACATCGGCATAACGCTCATAAGAAGGTTTTAACTGCTTGAAAATCTTGTTTTTATCTCGTGTTAAGGCTTTTTTCTCTTTTCTGCCTTTATCAATCTGGCGGAAAGGAATCCCCGAAAGGGAAAAATAAACTTTTAATATATTGGTTCTTAGTACGTTATGAATGTCCGCCACAGCGTCAATTCCTTTGTTTTTTAATTCTTTATACAAACGGAATAAACCGATGAAGCCTTTATGTTTTCCTTTCAAATCAGGGGTAAATACCTCACAATTAGGGATATGAGCAAACATCGGAGCAAACATCGGACGTGTAACTACCGTAAGTTTCACCTGCGGATATTGCTCAGAAAAGGCAGTCAATACAGGAACGCTGATGGCAACATCGCCCATTGCCGACATCCTGATTACTGCGATATGTTTAATAGCCATTTTGTTGAAATTTTTAAAAATAATTAGTATATTTGGCACCGCACATTTCTATTAAATTTGTGTTGCCGTGGTTAAGTTTTAACCACAAATTTACACGAATTTACACAAATGATTTAAAATTAGGAAGTTGATGTAAAAAGTATGATATTTTACATTCTGTCAGGCTGAGCAAAGTCTGCG
>JAUNHN010000178.1 GCA_030523915.1 Capnocytophaga sp.
CGTATAGAAGTTGGACAAATTCCAGTTAAGTCGCACACCACCCATATAATATGTGTCAAAATCGGAGCTAAACATATTCAAAGAAGGCTTTCCATAACCGCCCTGCACGAAAAGACTCAACTTCGGTAACGACTTATCATTGATAAGTTTTTTCTGGTTTTCGTATGATTTTTTCTGACTTTCATACAAAAGTAGTTCAGGGCGATTGTTTTCTGAATCGATAATTTCAAGTAGTGGCTCTTCCAATACTACTTGATTATCAATTGTTTGACCAACAAATAGCGAAAGCATATCCACCAATCCTTTTTTAGTAGCTTCGAGCTTTATGGTTTGTTGTTTTACACTCAAAAGTTCAGCTTGCAACACATCGGCACTGCTTTTAAGAGCCACTCCATTGGCAATGGCAACATCATTCTTTTTGATGCTTAGTTCGATGTCTTTTTTGACAATCTCATTCTGTTCTAATTGGGTATTAACCAACAAGATAGAAAAATACAGCTCACTTACCCGCTCTTTAATTTTATGCAATTCCACAGCAGTTCGTTGTTTCTCCACCTCAGTCGATAAACGGATATTTTCTTTTTGATGTTTCATCGTTGAAAATAAATCCGTAACTGACTGATTTAGTTCAACATAAATTCGATATTGGTCTTTGTCTAATGTAGGTATATCCACATTAGGCAGACTGATAGGCACTGAGGTTACTTCCGATTGATAGGTAGCGTAGCCTGAGATAGTCAGTTGCGGGAGATACCCTCTGGACGTATTTTCAAGAGATAACTCTTTGATTTTCTCCAAAAGTTCGTACTGCCCAATAAGCGGGTAATTTTTTTGTGCCAGCTCGTAACAATTATTGAGCGTTAATCGTTGGCTACTTTGTGCCTTTACTAACATTGAACCACACAATAACAGCGTTGTAATAATAATAGTTCTAAACATAAGTATAAAAATTTTGTTTTAATCATTTGTTTAATTTATGGGTAAAAAATTTTAATTCTCTAAACGAATATAAATGGTTTAACACAAAACCAAATTATACTCCGAGCATCATCTTCAACCATTTGATAACAAGCGGTTTGCGTTCGTTCATTAGTTTTTGAAAATCTTTATCCAGAAAAGGTGCAATTATAGGCTTGCTCAAATATGGAAAAATAACCATTCCTAAAAAGGAATATATGAATTGTATCGCATCTACCTCTGGATTTATTTTTTTAAATTGCTTAATAAGCGATGAGTTTTTAAGAATTTCTTTTATCGGAGCTCTTTCTTGAATCCGTTGTGGGTTTTTTTGTATTTCACTTAAAACAAATAACGGCAATTCTGGATTTTGGCTGAGTATATCCATATAGTTATCCACAACTATTTCCAATTTAGCTTCCAAATCGGTAGTTTCATCAATAACAAGTTTATGAATTATGCCAAAAAATCGTTGCAATTCCTCCAAAAAGATAATTTCATACAGATTTTCTTTGCTTCGAAAATAATAATTCAACAAAGCAATATTCACACCTGCCTGCTGAGCAATGTCTCGCGTACGCGTTGCTGCAAATCCGTTCTGCGTAAATACTTTGCGAGCCACCTCTTTTATTTTCTCTTCGGTAGAAAGGTCTATTTCTGTTTTGTTCTTAGCCATAATGTGTTTCTTTCACGGAACAAAGATATAAAGGTTTTTTAAGTTAAACAAGTTTTTTAAACAAAAATTTAATTTTAAAGAATTGTAATTCTACAATTAATTTTTTTTATCCATTTAATTACAGCAAAATCTATACAAAAATAACAACGGCTATCCAAAAACTTTGGATAGCCGTTGTTTTAGACTACATAACTTTAAATATCAAATTAGGTAAAATTCCTAGATTTTTCAATATGTTGTATAATTATTCTAAGTTATTTTTCAACAATTTCTCTTGTACTTCGTGGCTCATTACTTGGTAGCCCCATAAATGACGGTTGAATTTTGATTTTCCTTGTGTGAGTGACCGCAAAGAGGTTGAGTATCCGTACATTTCGGCAATCGGTACTAAGGCTTTGATTTGCTGATATTGGCGTACACTATCTATTCCTGTGATTACGGCTCTACGGCTCTGTAAATCAGTCATTACATCGCCCATTGCTATTGTGTCGCAAAGTACTTCGAGTTCGTAAATAGGCTCCATAATTTTAGGTGCAGCATTTTTGAAAGCCTCAGCAAAACCTGCCGAAGCCGCTAATTGAAACGCAATATCATTAGAGTCTACGGGGTGCATTTTTCCATCAAAAATACTTACTCGAATGTTTTGGCAGTATGACCCTGTAAGAGGTCCTTCTTCCATTTTGGACATAATTCCTTTTTTGATGGCACTAATAAAACGTGTGTCGATACTTCCCCCAACAATGCACCACAAGAAGTGTAGATGACCTCCCCAAGGTAATTCTATAAGTTCTTCTTTTCTGATATTCAAGTCGGTAGGTAGAGGTCGGTTCTCTTCGTAAGGTTCGATTCGTAGATGTACTTCGGCAAACTGCCCAGCTCCACCCGATTGTTTTTTATGGCGATATTGAGCTTCGGCTACTTTTGAAATCGTTTCTCGATACGGAATTTTCGGACGAACCAGCTCCATATCAATATTATACAATGATTTGATACGTTGTTTCACTACATCAAAGTGCATTTGTCCTTGTCCGTGAATAATAGTTTGTTTCAGTTCAGGCGAATATTGCAGGGTAAAGGTAGGGTCTTCTTCCTGAATGACGTGTAAAGCATTTGTAAGTTTCTCAAAATCAGATTTTGAGGGAGGCACCACAGCCATTCGTATTTTCATTTGAGGGAATTTAATTTTTCGGATTTGTACTTCTTCGTGTCCTTCTCCGTTTAGGGTATTATTTGTGTGCGAATTTTTCAGTTTTATGGTAACTCCCAAATCCCCAGCAACTAATTCGTCGACAGTTTCACGATTTTTTCCGTTTACGACAAAGATTTTGTTAATACGTTCATCTTCGCCATTCATTTGATTTTTGAGCGTATCACCTGTTTTTAAAGTACCGCTATACACTTTGAAATAACTCAATTCCCCGATTTGAGCTTCGTTCAGCGTTTTGTAGATAAAAATCGAAGTCGGTAGGTCGGATTTTGGTGTGAGCGTATTGCCATTCTGGAGGATTCTGGCAGGGCGTTGTAATGGAGAGGGGCATATATCACGAATGAAGCCCATCACACGTCCTGTCCCTTTATTTTCTTTGGAAGAAACACAAAAAACTGGCAAGAAATCTTGTTTTCCCATTGCCAATTGTAGCCCTTTGGTAAGGTCTGTTTCGCTAAGCGTTCCTTGTTCAAAGTATCGTTCCATAAGTCCTTCCTCTTCTTCGGCAGCAATTTCTACCAATTTGTTATGTAGCTTTTTAGCTCGGTCGAGGACATCGGCTGGGATAGGTTCTTTTTTAGGTTTTCCACCGTTAGTATCAAAGGTGTACATCACCATTCGTAGAGCATCAATAATTTGATGAAAACCTTTGTCTAAATTGTACGGAAATTGTACCTCAATAACCTTATCGCCAAAGGTAGTTTTAATTTCTTGTAGAGATTTTTCAAAATCAGCTTTTTCGTGGTCTAACTGATTGATAACAAATAGTGTAGGTGTGCCAAATTCGTCTATATAATCTTTGTGGAGTTCGTTTTGAACCTCGATTCCTTCTTTGGCATTAATGACAACTACCGCTGTATCAGCAACTTTCAATCCAGAGATTGCTTCTCCGATGAAATCGTCAAAACCTGGTGTATCAATCAGATTTATTTTTACCTCGCCCCATTGTATATGCATTAGCGAACTAAAAATACTGTGTTTTTTGTCTTTTTCCATTTCGTGAAAGTCTGAAACGGTATTTCCCTCTTCGACATTTCCGATTCGGGTGGTAGCTCCCGATTCAAATAACATAGTTTCCACCAAAGACGTTTTTCCGCTTCCGGCGTGTCCTAAAAGAACCGCATTCCGAATATTATTTGTGTTGTAACTCATTTTGGATAAATTTTAGTGTTAAAAATACCCCATAAAAGTATAAAAAAATGGAATTAAAAACAAATAAAAATAAATTTATAACAAAAAAATTGAAT
>JAUNHN010000179.1:0-2563 GCA_030523915.1 Capnocytophaga sp.
TTATTCTATAAAATTAAAACTAATTTCTCAACTTCTGATATCTTTTCCAATGATAATATAAAGTTAGAGAAAAGTAAAGAGTATTTATTAACCAAAGACACTCTTTCATTCAGATACAGAGGAAAAGAAGACGGTATACATAATTTAACTATAAGTTTTTCTAATACCAAAGCAAAACTAATAGAAAAAAAAGCCGTACTCAATTATAAAAGTAATGATTTTGATGCCATAGTTAAACAAATATCAACAGAAGACGTATATCAAGGTAGTAAAGTAGATTTAGAAGCAATTATTACACCTCTTAATCCTGCTCAGCAGGATAATTATAAAATAATTTTTAATAGCTTTCCTGGTGATATATTTTTATACGATGCTACTCCAATTCAAAAAGGAAAAGAATACGATATAAAAAATATAGAAAGATTTATATTCAGCTTGAAAAGTAATCAAATAGGTGGCAATATTCTTACATATACAATTAAAAATAAAACCGTTTCTAAAAACTTTGAAATTACACAATACATCGCCAAAAGAGAGGTTGTTCTTGAAAATATAAAAGTCGTAAAAGAAGAAGTATTGTTAGGACAAAACTTTGTATTAGTAGGCGTTGTAAAAAACACTCCAACATATAACGAAAAATTCCAATACAAAACGTGGATATCAAACACTAATGTCAATGGAATTCAGAATACAAATAATACATACACAAACTATATGCAATGGACAAATGGAAACTTTGAATTACAATTCAAATCATTGCAAGCAGGAGATTTTACATTGAATTTCCAAATTAAAGACGAATTCGGAAATGAAACAGAAATTAAACAATTCCCTTTAAAAGTCGGTTATGATTTACAAATTAAACCCGAAGTAACAGGACAAATTAAATATCATCAAGATGGAATAAATTTTTACAGAGGGATTATTCTTAAAAATATAGGAGGTGTTTCTTCATTTGGAAAAATAACTAAAATGGAAATTAAAGTAACTTTTGCATGGTGGCTTGAAAGACATGGAGTCGTACGCACAAGAGAGTATAACTATACAAAAGATATAATGGAAAATCAATTTAATTATACAGAATTAAATTTTGATGATAGACAAGAAGAGGGAAGTTCTTCAAGCCGTCCCAATGTACAGAACTTTTTATATAATCCAAAAGCAGTAATAAAATTATACAATGAAACAGGCAAAGTAGTCGAAAAAGAAATATCATTAGAGTATTTACATACACCATAAGAATATCTAAAAATCATCAGCTATATTTTTTTTCAACATTAATATATTTAAAAATTTACCATTTTTAAAACCCAATAATAAAGAGGATAATTCTAACTAAAAATTTTTTCCCTTATTCTCTTTTTTAAAAAGTCCTTGTTTTTACAAGGGCTTTTTTTTGTATGTTTTTTTGTATAATTCTTCTTGATTTTTTTTTGTTTTTTTTCATAGTTATTTTTTCTTGTACTTGGATGTAGTTTTGTTTGTTTTTGTCCTAATGAGTTTTTTTGTTCTTGGGTCTGTCGGGTAATTTTGTTACTCTGATTTTGTGCTTGAACGGAGTGATTTTCGTAGAAGCAAGAGGGAATTGCGGAATGAAATTCCGCAATTCGTTAGTTGTTTGGTTTTCAGTTAATTATATTTTTTTATTTTTTTTGAAATGTGCTATCAATACATTTTGATACATTTTTTGATATATTTTTTCACTTAATATTTTGATAATTAAAATAATATAAATACATTTGCAATGTATTCACAGCACATTTTTTAAAAAATATGGAAAAAAGGAATATCGCTTTAACATTAGAAGTACATAAAAAAGTTGAAGAGACAAAAGAACGATTTAGTTTCAAGACGTACAATGATTTGATAAAGTCAATGTGCTATTTTTTTGAAAATAATAAGGTCAATCCGTTGCATACTTTGGAAGAAAATTCTACTGAAATTTTCCGTAGTGATATCCGTATGTATTTTGATGATTTGCGGAAAATCCAAAAAGATGACAGTCAAAGTTTGCGTAAATTTTTGGGTGCTTTGGAGAAGAATTATCTAAAACCAATTTTACATTCTTTTATCAAAGAAGAGGTTTTGGAAGCTATTAAAGCAGGTCGGGAAGAAGTGGAAAAACCAACGCCAAAACTTACTGAAATAGACAAAACGTTAAGCATAACGAGGAAAAATAAAAAATCCACCAAACATTGGTGGATTTTTTATTTTTGTGGAAGTAAATTTTATTACAATAATTCTTTTAATTTGTCTGGGTCTTGACGGTTATCCCAAAAAGCTACTATTTCAACAGATTCTCTAATAATGTAAATCAAAGAAAAGTTATTAAGAATAATTAATTTTCGATACTTGAACAGTACACCGTTTTTATAATCCTCTTTTTCTTCAAAAATATATGGATTTTCTGTAAGTATATCTTCGGCTTCTTCTACAGCTGTTACAATTTTTTGGGAATAGGTATTTGATAGATTATGTTTAATCCAAAAAGTCAAAACATTTGTATATTGTAACTCAGCACTATAAGACCATCTTACATTCCACATATTTCCCTTGCGTTTTT
>JAUNHN010000179.1:2573-4080 GCA_030523915.1 Capnocytophaga sp.
TCTAAGTAAGGTTTAGTTTGACCATTTTTAGCTTGTTTTATTCCTTGTAAAATCAATTCTTTTTGAGTTTCTGTAAGTTCCTCTTTCTGAACTTTTAGCCCAATAGCCTCAAGAACACGTACTGCCATTTGGTATTGTTCTATTGTAATATCATTTTGTAATCGTATTGTATTCATAATCAAAATATTTTTACAAAGGTATAGAAATAATTTCGTTTAATCAAATTAAAGTGTGAGTATGTTAAGAAATAAATTCTAATTAAGGATATGACTTACAAAATTGAAATCCCAGTAGAGGATAAATATTTTAAAAATAAAGCGGGAGTTTAGCTTGAAGAAGCGTTACGCACGACAAGGACAAATAAAAAATGTCGCAACAAGTTGACGACATTTTTTATTCGTTTAAAATACATTCATTTTTAAATAAGTTCAGAAATTAATATCATTTTTTTCTATAACGAGGCTGGATATCATCATCTTTTTCTTGCCGAACCTTTTTTTCTTTTTCTATTTCAATGATTAAATGTTTCCTATATTGTTGAAACATAAAATCATCATACGCTTCAAAACTTTCTGTTTCTTTGACAGAATTTAATGCTTGGTAATACGCAGGTTTATTTTCTGAAAAAACAATTCCTAAGGGCAAATCGTAACTTCGCTGAATAAAATTCATAAGTAGACGAGAAGTTCTGCCATTCCCGTCCAAGAAAGGATGGATATCTACCATTTTATAATGGGCGTAAAATGATAATAATAGTTGACTCTCTATGTTTTTTAATTTGGGAAGTTGAGAGTTTATTTCTTCTACTAAACTATTCATTGCCGATTCTATTTTTTGGAAGCTCATAAAAGTAGTAGAACCTGCACGAACAGAAGTTTTTCTAAAATCGCCTTTGCTTACATCTGTTATTCCCAAAGCGTTTTGGTAAATTTCTCCTGTATTTTTCATTACTTTAGAAGCTATTTCTTTAAGAAATTCAATGGAAATAGGTCTTTTCTTTTTAGCTTCTGCTAAAACAAAATTTAAGGCATCATAATGGTCTAAAGTTAGTAATGAAAAATTGATAGGCTTTCCTCCTGGAGTGTTGCCTGTTTGAATCAGTTCTGATGCTTCTTCAAAAGATAATGTTGAACCTTCAATCCTTGTAGAATGACTTGTTATGAGAATTTTATTGAACTCTTCATAATTGAAAGATTCTTCTATTTTTAAATCTTTATATTCTTTTATAAGTTTGGTTATATTCATTGCTTTTACTGTATTTAATTTAGTGCAAATATATGAATTGTTTGTTATTTATAGAATATTAAATAATTCAACTTGCTAGTTTATATTATTTCATCTTAAAAAAAAAATTAAAAATATACTTACCTAACTTACCTAGTTACCTAAAATACTTGTAATCAATATTTTATTTTAGGTAACTTATGAATAATACACTTACCTAACTTACCTAAGGTAAGTTAGGTAAGTATAGGTAAGTACGAAATTTTATGGTTTTTTATTTGTA
>JAUNHN010000180.1:0-1061 GCA_030523915.1 Capnocytophaga sp.
AAAACAGCATAATAAAAAAATGGTTTAAAAATTGTGTATAAAAAATTTGTTTTTCAAATAAAAAATATATAATTTAGCCACGAATAATTTTATAAACTAAAAAAATGTACAGATATGACAAATTCAAGCAATTTAAAAAAGGAAAGTTATACAGCAGTAGCTGAATTTATGTTGGTAAGTTTTGAAAGAGACTTGTCAGATTTTACTAAAAGTTTTAAAACGATAGATGCAGACTATTTATCGAAGTTCAAAGAAGCAATAGCAGAGGCTAAAAGTCTTGGTTCGGCAATGGCAATACAAGCAGAACAGAAAAATGTTACAAAAAAACTGTATGAATATGCTGATGAACTAAAAGATATTGTTACATTTCTAAAAAGATATGCTGAAAAAGCCAATCTGGAAACAACAATACTTGCCAAAATAGCTACATCGCTTCGTACAAAGAATATAGAAAAGTCGGTAATCGATACAAGAGCTGCTTTGCCTTATTTTATAGAGAATAAAGACAGAATGACTGATATGCCAGAAGGTTTTTTAGACAAAATAGAACCTATAATAGCTAATTTTGAAAGATTAAATACATCTCAAAACTCACTAATGAATAAACGAAAACAAATAACAAGCGAAAGTAAAGATGTATATAAAAAATTATACGAATTCATTAGCGAAATAGCCGATATAGGGAAGATAATTTATAAGCAAAGCAACAAAAAAGACGAATACACTATATCAAAAATACTTTCTCGTATGAGTTATACCGAAAAAAAGAAAGAAATAAAAGCGGAAACTTCTAAAAAAATAGAAGAATAGTATTTTTATTATAAAAATAATTCTAAAATAGGTCGTATATTTATATAAAAATAATCATAATAAAAATATTCGGTTGTAAAAATGATATATGATAATATAAAAAATATCATTTTATAACAAAAAGACCCCGTAGGAGGTCGTATATTTATAGAAAAATAATCATAATAAAAATATTCGATTATAAAAATGATATATAATAATATAAAAAATATCGTTTTATAACAAAAAGACCCCGTAGGAGGTCGTATATT
>JAUNHN010000180.1:1161-4069 GCA_030523915.1 Capnocytophaga sp.
TATAAAAAAACAATCATAATAAAAACATTCGACCCTGAAAGGGTCGAACAATGTGGATAACAATATTATTTTCTATAAATATTTGACCCTTTCAGGGTCGAAATGGATTAAAAATTTTATGTTATAATGAATGTTGTTTAATTTTATTATCATTTTATAACAAAAAGACCCCGTAGGAGGTCATATATTTATAAAAAAACAATCATAATAAAAACATTCGACCCTGAAAGGGTCGAACAATGTGAATAACAATATTATTTTCTATAAACATTTGACCCTTTCAGGGTCGAAATGGATTGTAAATTTTATGTTATAATGAATATTATTTGGATTTATCAAATCAAAAATAATATTTTAAAACATAAAAAAATAAATGTATTATTTTAATAACTAATTATTAAATAAAAAATAATTTAATAATGATATATCTTTCGTTTGATATAGAAGAATTTGATATGCCTAAGGAATATGGCTATGAAATTGACTTTCAAAGGCAAATAGCTATATCTCGAGAAGGTACAATAGCTATTTTGGACTTATTACAAAAGTATAAAGCCAAAGCAACGTTCTTCTCTACGGTTATTTTTGCACAAAATTGCCCTGATTTGATAGAAAGACTTTTGGCAGAAGGACACGAATTGGCTTCACATACGTATTACCATTCTGCATTTGAGATTTCACATCTTAAAATGTCAAAAGAAGCCTTAGAACAACAGTTTAAAACATCTGTAAAAGGGCTTCGTATGCCGAGAATGGCTGAAATAGCTGCCGAAGAAGTAAAAAAAGCAGGATATGTATACAATTCATCTGTTAATCCAACTATTTTACCTGGGAGATATAACAAAATAAACGTGTCAAAACGTATTTTTGTAGAAAAAGAACTCTTACAAATCCCAGCAGGAGTAAGTCCATTGCTTAGAATACCGCTTTTTTGGTTGTCATTTCATAATTTTCCGCAGTGGTTTTATCATTTTTTACTAAAACGGACTGTAAAATATAGAAAATACGCTACTTTATATTTTCACCCTTGGGAATTTACAGATTTGAATCAAAAAGAATTTAATTTCCCGAGTTACGTAATGAAAAACACGGGCGAAAAGATGATACAACGCTTTGAAAACTTATTGCAATTCATCGAAAAAAACAAGTGGAAGACAGGATTATACCGAGACTTTTTACAAAAATAAAAGCACAAGAAGTTATATCTTCTTACAAACGGGAATAATCTCGCTGGATACGATGCAATATCTGTTGATTTCTTCATCGGTAAACTGCTTAGCGTAAGCGACCTCTTCTACTTGAAATCCGATGCTTCGCAATTTGTCAAAATAGTCCAAACCATAAACACGGACGTGGTCATATTGCCCAAAAATGCGAGTACGTTCTTTGGGGTCGGTGATAGAATCGTCTTCAAAGGTGGTAAGAAGCGTGTTATCTAACGGAACTTGAAAGATACCCGTGCCTCCTTTTTTCATCACTCTGAAAAGTTCGCTCATAGCCTTTGTATCATCGGGGATATGTTCCAAAACATGATTGCAAAGGATAAAATCAAAAGTATCGTTTTGGAAAGGAAGATTGCAAAGGTCTGCTTTTACGTCGGCTAAAGGCGAATATAAATCGGTGGTGATGTATTCAAGGTTATCTTGCTTCTTGAATAGCTTATAGAAAGCCTGTTCTGGAGCAACGTGAAGCAGTTTTAGAGGTTTTTGGAAGAAATCTGTTTCGCGGGTGAGGTAAAGCCACAACAAACGATGCCTCTCTAAGGAAAGAGTGGAGGGAGATAGCACATTAAGACGCTGCACTGCATATCCGTAAGGGAGAAATTTACGAAATTTCTTGCCATCAATAGGGTCTTGGTATGTATCACCTCTAAAAAAGAAGTTCAATAGAGGACGCACCCAGTAACTTATTTTGATAAGCCACGGACGTGGAATTTTATTTAAGATAAATGAAAAAACAGACATATAATATTGTAAATATAACGTTGCAAAGATAGGATTTTATTTGGATTTAGGGAAAAATTGTTATTTTTGCCAATGCCCAAAGGTCTTTAATTGAAAGAAAAAGGTGTGCAAAACATAGATTATTTATGAAAAAAGTTATTTATATCTTCGTATTAATGATTTCATTGACAATACTTTGGCAATGTGCAAGGAGAGGTTCGCCCACAGGAGGTCCACAAGACAAAACACCTCCTAAACTACTTAGTACAGAGCCTAAATCAGGCACTACACGCTTTGAACAAAAGAAAATACGCTTGTTATTTGATGAGTTTGTTATCACCAAAGACTTGCGTAAGCAGCTTATTATCTCGCCACCGATGGAAAATTTCCCAACAATCGAGCCTACTTCGGCATCGAAAAAGTTAGAAATAAACATTGTGGACACATTAAAGCCAAATACTACGTATGTTTTAAACTTTGGGAACAGCATTCAGGATTATAACGAGGGAAATCCGTATACGGACTTCAAATATGTCTTCTCAACGGGTGATTATGTAGATTCGTTGAGTGTAAAAGGAATAATTAAAGACGCTATAAGCCCAAAACCCGACAATTTCGTGTCAGTAATGTTGTACGATTACAATGAAAAGTACCACGATTCATTAATTTATAAAGGAAGACCAACATATATTACCAATACTCTTGATAGTTTGACCAGTTTTAAAATAGATTATCTCAGAGATGGAAAATACGTTATGGTGGGATTGAAAGATAAGAATAATAACTATCGTTTCGACCAAAAGGAAGACAAAATCGCTTTTCTGGACACGATAGTTACAGTAGGAAAGGACACTATAATTTCGTATGAATTGACATTATTTCAAGAAAAATTGAACTACAAAGCAGCAAAACCTTCGCAAGAAGCAGAAAACAAAATCATCTTTGGTTTTGAAGGCGATATCGAT
>JAUNHN010000181.1:0-2552 GCA_030523915.1 Capnocytophaga sp.
TTTGTTTGTAATTTTTTCTTTGTTTTTCAAAAAGATAGCTTATTTTTGCGTTTAAAATTATATAAAAAATGAATACAAAAGATTTACTTTCCATAGCTGATGAATTTGGTAGTCCAGTGTATGTGTATGATGCACAGAAGATTATATCACAATATGAGCGATTAACGTCGGCTTTTAAAAGTATTCCTAATCTGCGAATTAATTATGCTGTAAAAGCTCTTTCCAATATTTCAGTTTTGAAATTGCTAAAAAATTTGGGAAGCGGCTTAGATACAGTTTCTATTCAAGAGGTAAAACTTGGTTTGCTTGCAGGATTTACTCCTGAACAGATTATTTTTACTCCTAACGGAGTTTCGTTGGAGGAAATTGAAGAAGCATCGGCATTAGGAGTTCAAATTAATATTGATAATCTTTCGTTTTTGGAGCAATTCGGGAGTAAATATCCTCATATTCCTATTTGTATTCGAATTAATCCGCACGTAATGGCGGGAGGAAATTCCAAGATTTCAGTAGGGCATATTGATAGTAAATTTGGAATTAGTATTCATCAAATTCCGCATATTTTGCGTATTGTTGAAAATACGAAAATGCACATCAATGGGATTCATATGCACACAGGAAGTGATATTTTGGATATTGATGTATTTCTTTATGCTGCCGAAATTTTGTTTGAAACGGCAAAGCATTTTAGAGAATTGGAATTTTTAGACTTCGGTAGCGGATTTAAAGTTCCGTACAAAGAAGGTGATATTCAAACCGATATAGAAGAACTGGGTGAACGCCTCTCTACTCGGTTTTTAGAGTTTACGAAAGAATATGGTAGGAATCTTGTTTTAGCTTTTGAACCAGGGAAATTTTTGGTAAGCGAAGCGGGATTTTTCTTAGCCAAAGTAAACGTAGTGAAGCAAACCACTTCTACCGTTTTTGCGGGTGTAGATACAGGTTTTAATCATCTTATCCGTCCGATGCTTTATGGAGCTACACATCACATAGATAATATTTCTAATCCTGACGGAAAAAAACGATTTTACTCCGTTGTGGGTTATATTTGCGAAACGGATACCTTTGCCTCGAACCGACAGATAGCCGAAATATCAGAAGGAGATATATTGTGTTTTAGAAATGCTGGAGCGTATTGTTACACAATGTCAAGTAATTACAATTCGCGTCCACGTCCAGCTGAAGTACTTTGGTATAATGGACAAGCACATCTTATCCGCAAAGCCGAGACTTTTGACGATTTGGTCAAAAATCAAATACAATTAGATATTTTTTGAATTGAGTGAGTATACATTCTAATTAAATGGTAGTGCTATAAAAAATATGATGATTTTGAGCGAAGTCGAAACCTTAGATTTTATTAGGCTTTGATTTCGCTCAGACTGACAAAATAAATGTGTTGTTTCACTTGTATCATACTTTTTACACCCCCTATAAAATAATAGGCTGATGGAAAATTCCGTACAGCCTATATTAAATTATCTAATAATCAATGCTTTGTATTGATTATAATCGTTTTTAATACTTTTTTTGGAGCAGCTTGTCAAGTCTGCTTTTGGAGATTCAAAATCGGGAATGACTTTTTGTATCACCTTATCAAACTTCAATGGATGTGCCGTTCCTAAAACAGTTCCGTATTGATTTGGTTTGATAAAATGTAACAAAGCCGTATGTCCTACGGCAGCGTGAGGGTCTAAAATATAGCCTGTTTGTGCATATATTTCTTCAATGTGAGCGAGCGTTTGTACATCTGAGACTACCTGCGAATAGATTTCTTCCTTAATTCGATGATAATCATTTTTAAAAAGTTCTTGCACACGTGCGAAATTACTCGGGTCGCCTACGTCCATCGCATTGGAATAGGTACTTACCGAAGGTTTTGGCTGATATACACCCGTATTAAGATACTGCCAAAAAGTGTCATTGGCATTGGTTGCAGCAATGAAACGAGCAATAGGAAGCCCCATAGCTTGTGCATAAAGTCCCGCTGTAAGATTTCCGAAATTTCCGCTGGGAACGGAAACAATCCACTCACGATTTTTGAGAGCCGATTTAAGTCGCTTATATGCAAAGAAATAATACAGCATTTGAGGTAAAAAACGAGCTACGTTAATGGAATTGGCACTGCTTAACGCTACGGATTGATTTAGCAAGTCATCGTGAAGTGCTTGTTTTACAAGGTTTTGGCAATCATCAAAATTTCCATCTACTTCCACAGCTGTTATGTTTTTGCCAAGCGAAGTCATTTGAAACTCTTGAAATGGACTAACCTTTCCTTTCGGAAAAAGAATAATCACTCGTACGCCTTCCACATTGTAAAATCCGTGAGCAACAGCACTGCCCGTATCGCCCGAAGTAGCTACCAAAACGGTAGTAGGTCTGGATTTATCAGCAAAACGCCCCAAACACCGAGCCATAAATCTCGCTCCGACATCTTTAAACGCCATCGTAGGTCCGTGAAAAAGCTCTAAAATAGACGTATTTTCAAGTAGCTGAACCACAGGAGTTTCAAATGAAAAAACATCTGTTAGGATTTCGCTAAGTTCTTGTTT
>JAUNHN010000181.1:2562-4005 GCA_030523915.1 Capnocytophaga sp.
AAACTGATGTACCTATTTCTATATCCGATTTGTTGTCAATATTTTCAAAAAAATCAGCAGAAAGCTGTGGAATGCTTTTAGGAACGAATAATCCTTTTTCTTTCCCCAAACCTTGTAATGTAGCTTTTTTGAAAGAAACCACTTCGCTGTGGTCTTTTATATTATAAAAATTCATGAATGTATTTATTGTTTTAGATATTTATTTAAGTTGTTTGAAATCCGTTATTTATAAGTTTGCAATGCCTCGTAGAGACACAATGCATTGCGTCTCTACAAATGTAAAGCATTGAAAAATTTAATATTCATCACACAGAAAAGTTCCTTTGCCTTTTTGTAAATCTTCAATAAATGAAAGGGTTTCAATGCCTTTTCCTGCGTAAATAACATTAAATTCGCTCTGAATTTTTTCAGCGGTTTCTTTATTGGGAGCGATGGCAAAAACCGAAGGTCCTGAACCCGAAATTCCGAAAGTAATTCCTCCCAAATCCATACTGGCTTGTCGCATTTCGTCAAAATAAGGAATCAAAATTTTGCGAAAAGGCTCTACTAAGAAATCCTTACATGCCTGTCTAATAAGTTGTAAATCATTATTATACAATCCTGCGATGAAAGCTCCCATACTCGAAACTTGCTTACTGATAACATCTAACGAGGCGTGCTTGGCTACGATGCTTCTCGAAGAAGATGTATTTACCTCAATATCAGGGAAAAACGAAACCGTATGCCACCCTTCGGGAATTGGTAAGCGAACGGGAGCTCCGTTATGAAGCAAAATTAATCCGCCAAGTAGGGCAGGGGAGACATTGTCATAATGTGCTGACCCACAGGCTGCTCGCTCGCCTTCCGCTGCAAATGGAAGCAATTCTTCCCGAGTGAAGTGATTGTCAATGAGTGCATTATAAGCAAAAGCCGCCGCTGCACTACTTGCACTACTTGATCCCAAGCCACTACCTGAAGCAAACCCCTTTTTGATTTTTACATCTACATAGATGGCTTTGCCCAATTGCTCTTGCATCTTCTGGATTACTACCGTACACGAATTTTTATTCACATCGGTAGGAAGGGAACTATGATTATCTATTTGAGTTATTCTGTTGTGAGTTAATCCATTAGGAGTTATTTCTACTTTGTCACCAATGCTTGATAAAGCCAATCCCAGTACGTCAAAACCTACGTTCAGATTGGCAATAGTAGCGGGAGCGAAAGCACATATTTTATTTTTTTTATTCATATATTTTTAATTTTTTGTATATATTTTGTAGTGGTGTGAGCTTCCAAGCTCGTATCTAATTAATATTCAGTGTTTATATTTAATATCTTACGAGCTAAAACAACACCCCGCCTTTCAGGCTCCCCTCTTCGTAAGAGGGGAATGAGGGAATTGCGTGTCGAGGCTCTCGACTTATTTTCGTTTATTTACTACGTACATTACATCAGAAAAGA
>JAUNHN010000182.1 GCA_030523915.1 Capnocytophaga sp.
GAATTTCAAACCAAATTTCTTTCAGTTGGGGCATAAAATACGAATAAGCCTTTTCAATACGCTCGTGAATGTACGCAAAATCATATTGTGTGCTAAAAATTCCCTCCATTTGGCGGATAAATTTATCTGCAAAACCTACCAGTTGCGTGATTTGCTGTAATTGTTCAGTTGCCCAGCTCTTGTAATTGTTCTTTTTACCTATATCGCCTGTGTAACTATTGGTGTGCAAACGCCATTGCTCAAATAAATTATCCCATTGAAAGCACCTCAAAAGTGTTTTCTCCAAGAATTCTTTTTTACCCGACTGGCAAGCATCGTGTATCTGGCTTTGTGAGGCTTTATACTGAGCGTATTGGACTACATCTGGGCTGTTTTCAATGCCACTCTCGGCAATGGGCGAAAGTAGCACCAATCCTTCTAACGAACGCAAGCGGGAAAAAGCTACGTAAGCCTGTCCCGAAGCAAATACATTGTCCAAATCCAATACCGCCTTCTCAAACGTAAGTCCTTGGCTTTTATGCACTGTGATTGCCCACGCCAAACGAAGTGGATACTGTGTAAACGTGCCAAGACGTTCTTCTTCAATATCTTTGGTTTGCTCGTTAATGCGGTAGCGGATATTTTCCCATTCGTAACGCTCTACGTTTATCGTTTTGCCTCCGTCTAATTGTACTTCTATCTCTCCGTCAGAGAGGGAGGTTACAGTACCCATTTTTCCGTTGAAGAAAAGTTTGTCGCTGGACAAATCATTTTTGATGAACATCACCCTTGCACCTTCTTTCAGATAAATATATTTTTCGATAGGATACATATTTTCAGGGAAATCTCCTACAACGATGGCTTCGTAAGTAAATTCCTTCGTGGGGAGTTTCATCATTTCTTTATTGTTAATCGCATCGGCTTTGGCGTTATGCGTGGTTAAAGTGATAAAGCCTTCTTTGGATTTAAACTTGGGTTGTACATATTTTTCTAAATGTTGAATATCGGTGGGAGTGAGGTTATTATCCCTAAGATTGTTCAGAATGGAGATGAAATGTGGGTCGGACTGGCGATATATCTTCTCCAATTCCACGTACAATGGCGGATATTGTTTAATTACTTTCGATTGAAAGAAAAACATACCTTCGTAATACGATTTCAGTACTTCCCATTCCTCGTTTCTCACCACGGGCGGAAGTTGCAACAAATCCCCGATGAAAAGTACCTGCACTCCGCCAAAAGGAAGCCTGTTTTTGCGTACAGTTTGTAGCATAAAATCCATAGCATCTAACACATCGGCACGAAGCATACTCACTTCATCGATAATCAAAAGCTCCAAGCTCTCGATGAGTTGTTTTTTATTTCGATACATTTTGAAATGATTGCGTAAGGATATTCGGTTTTCAAAACGTATACTCCCGCTCACCAAAGGAGGGCTGGATAATGTAGGCAAGAACGAGGCAAAAGGTAGCTGAAACATCGAATGAATTGTAACGCCCCCCGCATTCAGTGCGGCGATGCCCGTAGGAGCTACCACGATGGTATTTTTGTGGCTTTCCTTGATAATTTTATGTAATAGGGTAGTTTTTCCTGTTCCAGCTTTCCCTGTTAGGAAAATATTTAGGTGCGTTTGGTTTACTAATGTGAGAATGTCTTTTTCCATAACGTATCAATGCTTTGGGTGGAGCATCGACAAAGATAACAAAACATTTTTAATTATGGTTATAAATCGTGTATACAAAAATAAAAATCAATACACGATGTTTTCAGCCCGAAAATAAAAAAACGTTCTTTGCGAACGTCTTTTCTTACCTTTGGTTAAAAATTTATTGTATTCTGAATACGAAGGATTGTAGCGGAGCCATCTCTACACGTACCTTTCCGTGTCCGTTGCTAACGTGTAATGTAGTTTTTTGATTGTGGTAAAGCTCGTCGGTTAGGGTGTATGTTCCGTCGTTTAAGAACCAACTTCCGATGATAAACTGAGGAATTTGTAAGTCAAAGCCAAAATGCTCGGAGTCGCTGAAATTTACCACAATAAGCCAACGATTATCTTCATCGCCACGTACGAAAGCATATACTTTATCGTTATAAAACTCGGTATGCTCTCTATTATATTTGTGAATATCGGCATAAAACCCGCTGACTTGTATATTCAATAATCGCTTATAGAAATCACGAAGTTTCTTTTCGCTATCAGATAATTGTCCGCCATCGAACTGCTTGTTATTCACCCAACGCTGATGTGCAGGAACGCCTACATAATCAAAGATAGAAGTACGCGAAGGACTTCCGAAGCCTCCACGTTCGGCTCCCTTTTCGCCAACTTCTTGCCCGAAGTAAATCATCACGGGAGCATCACTGATAAGCGAAGATACGACCATCGCAGGTTGGGCTTTTTCGGCATATCCTGCAAACTCGGGCGAAGCAATACGTTGCTCGTCATGATTTTCTAAAAAGTGAAGCATATTCTCGGAAATATCTGCCAATTCGTGCTGAATAGGAGCTATCGCATCTGTGGAACGCCCGTGCGAAATAATACCACGAAGCGTATCATAAAGCTGGACTTTATCGTACAAATAATCCATTTTACCTTTACGAATGTAATCGCGATAGGCTTTTGGGTTGTAGATTTCGGCAAGTAAAAAAGCCTCTGGATTTTTCATTTTTATATTCGAATTCAGATAGCTCCAGAACTCCACAGGAACCATTTCTGCCATATCAAAACGGAATCCGTCCACACCCAAATCTAACCAGAAGAGAGCAATGTCGCGGAACTTAATCCATGTATTAGGTACGGTCTTGTCTTTCCAAAATGTGTAATGTTCTTTGTAATCTTTGCTGTCGAAAGCGTCGGAAAGCTCTGGAAAATCTTTCGTTCCGTCGGGACGAACCCCGAAGTTTAGTTTTACGGTTTCGTACCAGTCGTTAAAATCGGGTTGGGATTTGCGAGAGCCGTTGCCCGTCCATTTGGCGGGGTTTTCAGCAAACTTTCCGTCGATGAGCGGGTTTTTCTCTCCGCCCAAAGGCAAATAACCTTCGAGATAATTCGGAACTTGAAAAACCTCCCCAGGGTTATAATAAAAATTGTTGTTCACATCGTATTGCACCGAAGTATTATCTTCCTGCCCGAAGCCTTTTACATCGGAGGGCTTTGAAATACTTTCGTATCTACGTGCTACGTGATTGGGGACAATATCGATAATTACTTTCAGCCCATTTCGGTGGGTGCGTTTAACAAGTTCTTTGAATTCTTCCAATCTATTTTCGGGGTTGTCTGCCAAATCAGGATTTACATTATAGTAATCCTTTACGGCGTAGGGCGAACCAGCACGTCCTTTCACTACTTCGGGGTCGTCGTTGGAGATACCAAATGCAGTATAGTCGCCCACCAAAGCATGATGAGGCACCCCCGTAAACCAAATGTATGTAGCACCTAAGTCTTTGATTTCTTGTAAGGCTTTGTCGGTAAAATCAGAAAATTTTCCTACGCCATTTTCTTCTTTTGTACCCCAAGGCTTATTGGTTGTGTTCGTGTTTCCAAATAAACGTGTAAATACCTGATAAACTACTTTTTTGTTTTGTTTTTCCATGGTTTGTGTCGGTTTTTCTTCCTTTTTTGTTTGACAAGCGGTTGCAAAAAAAAGAAAAATTACGGAAGAAATAATTCGTAAGCTATTATTTTTTTTCATAAACTACTATTATTATCGGAAAAAATAAATACAATTTTCTTTTTGGAGAATTGCTTTCGGTTTGCAAAGATACAATATACTTCAGAATAAATTCATTTTTTGTCTTATAAAATTAATCCTAAATGTTGCATCAGTTTGATAAATACAAAAATAAAGAATTTCGACCTCGTAGTGGTCGAATATTTATAAAATGATAGACGCTTCGACTTCGCTCAGCGTGACAGGACTTTGTCAGTCTGAGCGAAGTCGAAGACTGCGATTATCATAAAATCGTATATTATTAGGATAATTATTTTTTCTATAAATGTTTAACCCTTTCAGGGTTGTTTTAT
>JAUNHN010000017.1 GCA_030523915.1 Capnocytophaga sp.
TCGAAGGCTAATAATCTAATTTTGAAATATAAAATCCTATTTTATTAGTAAAATAATAAAAATTATTTTTTACATGAGCTGTTTTATGAGTGATTTTAGCTGTGTAAAAATATATTTTGGTTGTAAAATAAATTTTGGACTTTGTATAATGATTTATTTAATGCTTCGACTTCGCTCAGCATGACAAGTAAGATTTTGTTAATATAATCGAAATTAAAAGATGATAAACAATTTCTGTCAGCCTGAGCGAAGTCGAAGGCTAATAATTATACTAAAAATTCAAATTATGATTTATCGATAAAAGGGTAAATAAAAAAAATTTTTCTGTAAGGAAAGACATGCATAAATAGAGGTGAGTGGGATAATTAATTGGTTATTTTGGTTGCTTCCCAGCCCAGCATAATGGATTTTCGGGTAAGTCCCCACATATAGCCACCCAAACCGCCCGAGGTTTGAATCACTCTGTGGCAGGGAATTAGAAAACTAATCGGATTGCTACCAATAGCAGTCCCGACGGCTCGTGAGGCATTTTTAATTCCTACCTCAGTGGCTATTTTGCCATAAGTAGAAACCTCGCCGAAAGGAATTTTAAGCAGACTTTCCCAAACTTTTAGCTGAAATTCCGTACCTTTTAAGTGGAGGTTTATAGGCTGAAAGTTTTCGGTTTTTCCCTCAAAAATAGCTAATGCTTTTGCGTGAATTTCTTCTGATTTTTCGGTGAAATTAGCCTTCGGGAAACGAGATTTTAAGTCCACGAACGCTTTGTTTTCCTCGTCTTCAAATCCTAAATAGCAGATGTCTTTATCGGTAGAGGCTACAAAAGTTTTCCCGAAAATGCTTTCGTAATATTGGTGATGAATAAAAAGATTTTCGCCTCTATTTTTACTTTCGGCAGGGGTCATTTTTAGAATATTTACAAGCGATTCGTGCTGAAAATGATGCGTGTAAGATTTAATTTTTAGTGTTTCACTAAAAAGTGTATTTTCTTCATTTTTAACGAGTTGCTTTATGTAATTTGGGTTGATATAGTTAAAAAATAATTTGGGATTTACACCCATAAATGCTGTAAATAATTCCTGAAACTCCACCAAAGAAACCCCGATTTCCTGAGCAATTTCCTCTAAACTAGGCTCTTTTTTGAAGTTTTTTATAGTATATTCTACTGCTTTTGCGATGTGCTGATAATTTATTCGTGTCTGCATAATTTTTATTTGAAGTTGAGAAATAAGATAGGTCAAAGATATGAAAAAAGAAAATAAGAGCAAGGGAAGGGTATGAAATATCATATAATGAGTGTCATATGATTTGTTGTATTGATTCTATGCAACACAGATGCTATTGTAGTCTGAACATAGCCAAAACGTAATAAATCGTAATACTTCTGTGTGGCTTGGGCGAGCAATCTAAAAAATCAAATAACTACAAGCGTTATTTTATTTAGGGTTAAATTATATTCATTTTCAATGAAATACGTTTAATAAATAATGATGATTTTAAATTAGTAACTAAATTCCTTTTTTTAGTAACATTTGTTTAAGAATTATTTTCTTTTTAAAGTAATTTAGCACCAAAAATAAAACGTATGAGAAAATACATTTACATTAGTACCATTGTGATATTGATGTTTGGTTTTGCTAATGCCCAAGTAACACAGCAGGGACGTAGTAAAATTAGCTTCAATTCAGGGTGGTTATTTATGAAAGATAGTATTGGCGATGCGATTACTCCCAATATGGCTACTCTCAATTGGCAAGTGGTACAATTACCCCATACGTGGAATGATAAAGATGTACTTGCCGATGGTAAGCGAGGTTATTACCGAAATATAGGATGGTACAAAAAGAATTTCCGCCTTAAACCCGAAGAAAATAAACAATATTATCTTCAATTCGAAGGGGCTAATCAGGTAGCGGAAGTTTTCGTTAATGGCAAATCGGCAGGTAAGCATATAGGAGGATATTCGGCGTTTAATATAGAACTTACTCCTTTTCTGAATGCTTCGGGTGAGCAGTATATCGCCGTTAAGGTAGATAATAGTCATAATAAAGATATTCCGCCTCTTTCGGCTGATTTTACTTTTTTTGGAGGAATTTATCGCCCCGTACATCTGATTACAATGGGCAATAAAAATTTCAGTATGTCAGACTATGGAGGCTCTGGAATTTATATTACTACTCCTAAAGTAACCCAAAATCAAGCAGATGTAACCATTGAATATTTTTTGCAAAATAAAAGTTCCAAGAAGGTTAAATTATCATTGGAAACACTTATCAGAAAAGATGTACAATCTCTTTTGACAGAGAAAAAGACGCACGTAACCCTTGAACCTACATCAGATGCTATAATACAAGTTTCATTTAAGGATTTAAAAGGTTTTGAGCTTTGGAGTACCGAAAACCCAGTAGTTTATTATGTAGAAAGTAATTTAAAAGAATCAGGCAAATTACTTGATAACCTTACCCAGCCAATGGGCTTTCGTTGGTTTCATTTTGATGCCGACAAGGGTTTTTTCCTAAATGGAAAAAATATAAAACTAATGGGAGCAAATCGTCATCAGGACAGAATTCCGTTTGGAAACGCTTTAAATAATGATATGCATCGTCAAGACATGCATTTGTTAAAAGAAATGGGAGCAAATTTCTTGCGTAATGCACATTATCCTCAGGCGAATGTAATTTTAGATAGTGCAGACCAATTAGGCTTCGTAGTTTGGGAGGAAATTCCACTGGTAAATGAAATCACTATTAGTAAGCAACACAATGAAAATGCCGAAATAATGCTTCATGAGATGATAAAACAGCACTATAATCATCCATCGATATTTATATGGGCGTATATGAATGAAATTTACTGGATGCATCGTTTTTTGCCAGAGGAAGAATTGCCCGCTCGTAACGAAGCTACACTGAAACTTGCTCGGCATTTAGAAAACGTAGCCCGCAAAGCAGATCCGCATCGTTATACAGCCATAGCGATGCATAATTATCCGCTTTATGAACAGTCAGGCATCGGTGATATTCCTATGATAGCTGGCTGGAATCTGTATCATGGCTGGTATTATGATACGTACGAAGATTTCGGCAAATATATGGACGAGCAGCGACGCAAATATCCCAAGCGAATTCATTTTATCAGCGAATATGGAGCAGGGGCAGACATCAGACTTTATTCCGAAAAACCCGAAAAATTTGATTTTACGATGGAAGAACAAGTGCGATTTACACAATCCATTACCAAACAAATTATGGAACGTCCTTACATAGCGGGAGGCTCACTTTGGAATTTGGTTGATTTCAGTTCGGAACGCCGTGTAGATGCTACCTCGCATATGAATAACAAAGGACTTGTAACCCATGACAGAAAGCCCAAAGATGCGTATTTCTTACTGCAAGCCCTCTTTTCCAAAAAACCTGTGGCTACATTGGGCTATCCGTTCCGCTTAGAATGGCAACACGTAGCCACTTCGCCCCAAGATACGCTTGTTCCTATGAAAATGGTAGCTTTTTCCAATCAAAAAAACCTATCGTTATATGTGAATAATACGTTTTTTGGCAAAAGTGAAGTCAAAGACGGCATCGCACAGTGGCAGCTTCGTCTTCCTCAAGGCAAACATACTTTATCTTTGCAAGAAAACGGAACAAATATTCAAAATAAACAAATCCAAACCAAAGTAATTCCTTATTCTCTAAAAGGAAATATTGATATTGCTATGAACTTGGGAGCTAATTACGCTTTCATTGATTCTCGCACGGGAACATATTGGCTACCCGAAAAGCAATATATAGCAGGAAATTTTGGTTTCATTGGGGGCGAACAGCTTTACATAGGCAATAAAGTAGGAACCAAAGAGGATATTCTGGCGGTAGATGAAGAAGACCCACTATACCAAACCATCAGAAAGGGAATATCGGAGTTTAAAGCCGACCTACCGCAAGGCAATTACGAAGTCGAAATACTAATGGTGGAGTATGTGTCAAAATCTCGCCGTTTTGCAGACGAAGATAAAGAAATAACGTATATGCCTAACAAGCGTATATTTGATATTTCGGTCAATGGAACTCCCATAGAAGATAAGCTGGATTTGGGTGCTTCCTATGGGCTGAATGTACCACACCGAGTTTCATTTCAGGTGGCAATAACAAATGATAGCGGATTGACCGTCAAATTTCACCCCGTGAAAGACGTGCCTATAGTGAGTGGTATTCGTATTCGTAGTGTATCGTATTGATTTTTTTGATATAGAAAAATAAATGTAATAAAAGTATAAACTTTTCATAATAAAAATTTAAAATCTGTATAGAGAAATCTACATAAATTAGCAACGTGAAATCAAAAACTAAAAATAAATGAAAAAGTTTTTATTCATAGTATTTTCTTTCATGAGTATTTTAACAATAAATGCTCAAACGTATGAAATATCAGGTAGAATAATAGATGAATCTACAAACGAACCTTTGCCAGGTGTTACGGTGTATGATGCTACCAATTTTAATGGAACTTCCACTGATATGGAAGGAAAATTCCGTTTGGGAAACTTGAAAAAAGGAAAAACAACACTTACTTTATCGTATTTGAGTTATGAAACTCAGCAAAAAGAAGTGAATATGCCTGCTGATAGTAATAAAGAAATGACATTTCGTTTAAAACCAAGTAATATAAATCTTGGTGAAGTGGTAGTAACGGGAAGTTTTGAAGGACAGCAACGAGCTATTAATCAGCAACTTACGGCGTATAGCATAAAAAATGTAGTATCAGCAGACCTCATTGGGAAATTTCCTGACAAAAACGTAGCCGAAGCCCTCCAGCGACTTCCTGGGATTAATATTTCCAGAGATAAAGGAGAAGGCTCATTTGTTTCTATACGTGGTACACCTCAGCATTTTACCAATATAAGTATTAATGGTGAGCAATTAGCATCTGTTCAGCAAAGCGGAACAAGAGCCGAAGGGCTTGACTTAATACCCGCTGACCAATTAGGTTCTATTGAAGTTACCAAAACATTAACCTCAGATATGGACGGAGATGCTATCGGAGGGAATATCAATCTACGTACTCCCACAGCTCGTTCTACCAAATTACAACTCAAAGGAGACCTTGGAGCAGGATTTAACGACCTTTCAGGAAAACTTAATTCCATCGGAAAAGCACAAATAAGCCGTCGATTTTTCGCTAATGACGAAAATCAAAATGGATGTTTTGGAGTCCTTTTAAGCGGAAGCTATTATTCCAATAATAATTCTGAAGACCGTATGGACGCTACTTGGTCGGGAGTGAAAAAAAGAGTACAAATGGTAAATGAAGACCTCATTATGCCTGAAAGTTACCATTTCCGCAAAACGGAAAATAAACGTACTCGTATAGGAACAACTGCTACGATTGATTACAAAGTAAAAAATCACGAAATCATATTTAACTATATGTATAATTATCGTGAAGATGATGATTTACGCAACCGAATGCGATTTGATATGGATAGAAGTACTTCTGCTTGGATTTCGCACGACAGCCTTATAGGTGGGCGTATACGACGTGATATTAGTCTTTGGAAAGAAATAAAGAAAAATCATAATTTTAATCTTGAAGGAAATCATAATTTAGACGGCTGGTTATTCGATTGGGGAGCTTTTTATACGACTTCTCGTAGGGACTATACTAGTACTCGGGGAGATTTCTCTCGGGACAATATTACCATTGTTGCTGATAATGATAGAGGTATTATGGAAGAAGTACCTCAATTACGTCCTGAACGCCCTCATAATATTAAAAATCCGTTATTGCTCAATGATTTCAGACGCTATGAAGAAGATATGGAATACACCAAAGCATCTAATTTGGTAGGAAAATTCAACCTGAGCAAGGATTATATGATAGGAAAATATAGTGGTAATATAAAAATAGGAGCAAAAGCCCGTAAAGTAACTAATGACAAATTCCGTGACAATCGCGTATTTGCATTTTTTGACCCTAACCAAGTGGTAAATCTTGAAGAAGCATTTGCCAATGTAGCAAGTGATAGAGAACCAATTAACTTCCTCAACGGAAGATATGAATTTGGACCTCGCATAGACGGAGACAAATTTAAAAACTACATCGAAACTTACCGCCGATTGCTTGTAGAAGGTGATGACTCTTGGGATGCAGAGCGGTTGTCCAAAAATGACACCTATAAAGCAGAAGAAAACGTAAACGCAAGCTATATTATGACACGACTCCAACTCAGGAAAACACTCATAATCGCAGGATTACGTTATGAATATAATGATGTAAAATACGATGCTTTTGATGTGAAACGCATAGGGACTACCGTGGTGGCAACCCCTATAAGTGGACGTTCTAATTACGGATTTTTACTACCGAATATCCAATTAAAATATAATTTAAAAGAGCTTACTAATTTCAGAGTAGCTTATACACAATCTTATGCAAAACCTAATTTTGTAGACATTGTTCCGTTTGTGAATTATGATGCCGATGCAGCGAGGTTGTTCATTGGAAATCCTGATTTAAAACCTTCTCTTTCTAATAATATTGATTTGATGTATGAAAAATATAATAAATCAGGAGGAGTTATTTCCATCGGAGGATTTTACAAACATATTAGCAAATTCCAATTCTCCCGAATTGTGCCTTCTCTTTTGGAAGACTATCCAGGGTTTCCACAAACAGCCGGATTTGAATTCCGTCAGGAACAAAATGGTGAACGTGCTATCGTATACGGACTCGAATTTAATCTAATGCAAAAATTGGATTTCCTCCCTAGAATTCTTAGTGGATTTAGTGCTTATCTGAACTATACCTACACAGGTAGTAAAGCCAATACACAAGACAGAACAAATATGCGACTTCCTGGACAAGCAATGCACACTGCCAATGCCTCTCTTTCTTGGGATTACAAAGGATTTTCTTTAAAAGGAAGTTTAAACTATAACGGTGAATATATTTACTCGGTGGCAAGTACCCAAAATGATGATATTATTCAAGGTGACAGATTTCAATTAGATGTGAATATTTCACAGAAAATCAATAAAAAATTCAGTATTTATGCTGAATTTGTGAACTTAACTAACGCTCCTTATATGCGTTATCAAGGAGATTCCAGCCAAATTTCTCGAATTGCATATTTTGGTTGGTCTTCACGATTTGGTATTACATTCAGGTTATAAAACATAACAATATCTAAAAAAAACACACAATGAAAATCAGATTAATAACATCTTTAATAATGGCTTTTATTCTTGTAATGGTTTCTTGTGAACGAGAAAAACAAATTGATTTGCTTGATGCTACGATTGCTTTGGAGAATCAAACAGATGGGACTATCATACAAGAACCAAACGGAAAAGTAGAGCTTGATGCGGTAGCACAATCGCCCGCAGGAATAAAGAAAATAGAAGTAATTGTAGGAGGAAATGTAGCCGCCAACGTAGAGTTTAATGAGAAAGTATATACGTATTATTATGAATATATGTATACAGTTCCTACTTCAGCTACTTTGGGCGATGAAATTTCTATTGTTTTCCGTATGGAAGACAATGAAGGGCGTATCGTTTCTACATCTATGGTAATAGTTCGAGTAGCACAACCTTATGAAATAGTTGATTTTATAAAAGGAACGAATACTTTCCGTAAGATTTCAGGACGTATTAACCGTGATGTTACCCTAACCAAAGATACTAAATGGCTGATAGACGGTGTAGTAAGTGTAGATGAGGATGCTACCCTTACCATAGAAGAAGGGACAACCGTTTATTTTAGAACATTCTCTAATACCAATTATAGTCAGCTTGTTATCTTGCGAGGGGGTAAAATAATAGCTTTAGGAACACGTACTGAGCCTATCGTCTTCACAAGTGATAAAGTGCTTACCAACAATGCAGCTCGTGCAGATTGGGGAGGTATTTCGATTAATGGAAATGCACCTACGAACGCAGGAAATTCTGTTATTTCAGGTGGTTTCCGATATGGAGGTACAAATGCTTCTGATAACTCAGGGGAGCTTCGCTTTGTACGCATTGAATATACTGGAAAAGGTGCTTTGCATTCGCTTCATCTTAACGGAGTAGGTAGCGGAACTACGATAGAATATTTGCAATCGTTCGAGTCATATAATGATGCTTTACGTGTGCGGGGTGGGCGTGTATCGCTTCGCTACATTGCAGGAATTCAGCATGGAGGATACGGTATTTGGGCAGATGAAGGTTGGCAAGGAAATGGACAATTTTGGATTTTCAAAACCAATATAAAAGCCACTCTTACGCCTGTAAATTATTGGAATCAAGCTCGTTCTATAGAATTTCGTAATGATGACTCTTTCTTTGAAAAACAGCCACGTACTAACTTCAAATTAAGCAATATAACCCTTATTGGGACAGGAGCTACTATTACAGATGGTACACGCAGAGGGATACGCATCCGTCGAGGAGCCGAAGGGTTATTTTATAATGCGATTATAACTGAATTTCCAAGTGATGCCGTGCGGGTAGAAGACCTTCCTCTTGAAACGTTAGGAGTAAATACGATTATTAACCATATCCATTCTTATAATAATTCGGTAAATTGGGAACAGGAAGCCAAAACTTTTTTCTTCGATAGCGGAAATTATAATCTGAATGAAACTCCCGTAATAGGAATCACGCTTAACGATTTTGTAGGCACGGTTTCTTCGCCTTTTAACCCTGCTTCTATGGGAAGCTGGTTTGAAGATGCTCCTTACATCGGTGCTGTAAACCCGTCCAATGATTGGACTAAAGGAGGCTCGTGGTTTAAAAACATTGATGGAACTATAAGACAATAAATTAACTTAAAAACACTAATATAATGCTACGATTTAAAAAACAAATGCTGATATTTGCAAGCGTTATGGTAGGATTACTGCTGACGGTAGCTTGTAATAAAAATGAGACAACCTATGCAACTCCTTCGCTTTCTATAGAAGGAGATGTAGTAGTTGATTTAGCTCCTAATGAAAACACTAAGATAAAACTTTCTCTTAACGGAGATGGTGGAGCAAAATCGGTAGTGGTCAATAAAAATGGAGGTTTCCTCAAACAGTTTCCTATCCACGCTACGGCTAAGGAGTTTATTTACACCACAGAACCCGTCCCCAGCGGAATGGAAGAGGGCGATGAGATAAAATATAGCTTTATTCTGGTCAATGAAAATAACGTGGATAGTGCCGAAATTCCTGTTGTAATCAAAGTATCATTACATAACAAAATTTCTGTGGGAAACAATACACTTTATAGCCTAAATATAGGCACTGATGGCGTTGTAGCTTCGGGGCAAAAAGTAAAACTTATCACAGGTAGAAATTATTTTGTCCCTACGAATCTTACCTTTGAGGCAGGTTCATCACTCACTATTGAAGAAGGCGTACAAGTGTATATGAACGCAGAGGCTACGGACAAAGTTGGTTTTGAAATATCAGGCGAAGTAAATATCGCTGGAACGGCTACAAATCCTGTGGTTATCACAAGTTCCAAAGTGCTTACCGATGCGACAGCCGCAGCTGCTGGCGACTGGGGCAGATTTGTTATCAATGGTTCAGGAAATACATCAAATAGCGGAAAAATAAGCTATCTGCGGTTAGAATACGGAGGCGATCGTACTTTTCGTTTGCTAAATGTAGGTGCAGCTACTGAGTTTGACCATATTCAGGTATTTCAATCCTCTGGCGAAGGATTTATGTTTACTGACGGAAATGCGGAGCTTAAATATTTAGTAGCTACTAATTGTCAAGGAGGTTCTTTCCGATTGGGTGAACAGTATGAAGGAAAAATACAATTCGCTTTATCTGTCAATACAGAACGTTTTGATGAAAATGATGATTTTACTATCCGTGAAAATGCCAAACCCGTGATTGCTAACGTAACTTTAGTCGGTGCAGGTGAAAATGTACCAAACACTCACGGAATGCGAATGCGTGGTAATGCTGCTCCCAAAATATATAATACTATCATTGCTCATTATCCACGTCGAGGGCTTCGAGCTGATGACAATGTGAATATTTCAGACTTAAACGGAGATGCTGTTTTTGCTCATTCATATATTTTTAATGTAAAAACAGACCCTTTCCGAGGTTTGGCAAAAACATTTGCTGGTACTTTTGACAGCAATGGCTCATTGGAAACCAATCCGTTTTATAACAATGCAACAGCTTTGATAAATAAAGTTTATACCCTTGAAACTATTGCAGGTATAGGTGTTGCCGATTTTATTCCTGATACGGAACAAGTGAGCGACTTCGACCCAGCGTCATTAGGAACGTTCTTTACATCGGCTAAATACGTAGGAGCAATCAAAAATGCCGCAGAAGATTGGACAAAAGGCTGGGTAAAAACTCATACGGGAGCAATCCGAAATTAGCAAAAATGTTTTCTAAAAAACTTTATTATATTTTTACTGTTAAGAATTTTAAATAATCAAAAATATTAAAGAAATGAAAAAAAATTGGTTCTTACTGTTATTTTTATTGACCCAGTTTGCTTTTGCTCAAGTTTCACCAGAGCTACAAGCACGTTGGGACAAAGAATCTTCTGTGCCAAAAAATCCTCTGTTAGAACATCATCCGTCATCGCTTCCCGATAGGATAATGCTCGTTCCGAGAGCTTCTGATAGCAAAGAAATAGCCGTAGTATGGCGTACAGACACATTGGTAACTGATGGGGTGGTGGAAATCGTAAAAGCAAACGGGAATTCATTTCCAAAAGAAGCTCGTAAAAAGGTTGAGGCTTCGTGCGAGGTGGTTCCTTATAAGGACTATGCAATGAATTACCACAAAGCGATTATTACCGATTTAGAACACGGACAAACATATCGTTATCGTGTAGGGAGTTCACCCAAATGGAGTGCTTGGCATACGTACACGCATTATACGCCTTCTGATACGCTAAAATTACTTTATTTTGGTGATACTCAAAACGGGATTTATAATCATTCAACACCTATTTACAAAGAAGCTATGCGAAAATTTGGCGAGGCTCAGCTTGCCATTTACATAGGTGATTTAATAAACCACGCTAATAATGATTACGAGTGGTCAGAGTGGCATACTGCTACGGCAGATATTAATTCTGTAATACCAATAATTGCTACTCCAGGAAATCATGAATATTTAAAAAATTTGGAAGGGAAGAAAGTAAAACTATCAAGCTATTGGACTTCAACATTTCCGTATCCATATACTTGGGAGGCTGGGCAGTATTATTTGGATTATGGTTTTGTTCGTTTTATAGTACTTAATTCCAACGAAAACATTTATGAGCAAGGTAAATGGTTAGATGAGGTTCTTTCGCAAACTGAAAAAAACTGGGTAGTAATCGTATCACATCATCCTATTTTTTCAGGAGCGAAGAAGCGTATTAATGAGGGATTGTTAGAGAATTGGCTTCCTGTAATTGAAAAGCATAAAAATAAAATAGGACTTGTATTACAAGGACACGACCATACCTATGCAAGAGGTGGATTGGAAAACAGAATAGGGAATAAGAAAAAACCATCATATCCCGTATTTACTGTAACTGTGGTAGGAGATAAATACTATCCTCTGGATGAACAGAGTTGGATGGATGTATCGTATGCCAATGTAAGTTAATATCAGTATATCGAAATAACCAAAGACAAAATTGCATATAAATCATTGAGTCAAACCAATACATTAATTGATGAATTTGTAATAGAGAAAAAAGAAACTAAAAAAGCTAAAAAGAAATCTAAAAAAAAGAACCGATAAGTAGAAATTATGTTGCAAATAAGATTCATTGTATTATGTTTTTGCTTTGGGATAGGGATTATTTCGGCACAAACGAACGTTTTTCAATGGAAAGACGTTCAAACTCTTATTGTAAATGACCGAATGAGCGAACAAACCTATCAGTGGCAAGACGGCGTACTTTCTCTTGTTGAAGTTAAATCGCTCCATAGTTCAGTAGCAGAAAAAATCCCTTTTCCTATCGCCACTCGTACAGCAATAGAAAAACCTTTGCAGACGCAGCATAATATACATCGTAAACCTGCTACTGAGCGGACTTCGGCTTATTGGCAGCTTGATTTGCATAGCATTTATGATAAGTATGAAATTTTGCAAACATTGCGTGTTTATGACTACACAGCGGGTATAGAGTGGCGATTTTCAGTAAAAGGAGATAACTCGCAATTTGCCACAGTAACAACTACGGATAAAGACCTTGTCGAAGACCCTACTTTATTAAACGGAAAAGTACCGTATTATTTTGCAATTCCTTTATCAAATCCGCATTTTACTACCAAAATAGTAACTTTTCACGAAGCAACAGATCATCACAGTAATATTGCCAATATCCGCAAAGAACTTCCCTATCGCAAACCACAGTATTACAAGGGTTCTATGCTTATCGCCCAAGACAATGCCACAAGTAATACACACTTAATCGTAAAATTAGCTCCATTGCAAGAAGCACAAACTATGTACACAGGCTATGATTTTAGTACTGATTTTTCAGCTATCAAAGTACATTCATTAGGAATAGACACTTTGGCAGACAAAAACAAATGGCAAGAAGCCTACACTATTTTCTCGCTAATGTACGCTTCCGATGAAGAGATGGCTCTAAATGCGTATAAAAAATACGAACTCAGCGTGCATCATTATTTGCCTGAAAAAGACAATACTTTCACAATGAATACGTGGGGCGATAGAAATAGAGACAGCAGAATCAGCGAAACTTTTATTCTGAGCGAATTGGACGTAGCGGCACGTCTTGGTATTACACATTATCAAATAGACGATGGCTGGCAGAAAGGATTATCAAGTAATTCGGCAACAAAGGCGGGTAACCTACGCTGGAATGATTGGACAAAAGCCGATTGGGAGGTAAATTCTGAGCGTTTTCCTAAAGGATTGGAAAAAGTGAAGAAAAAAGCAACATCACTTGGCATAGAACTCGGATTGTGGTTTAATCCGTCTAAAAACAACGATTATATTGCTTGGGAAAGAGATAGAGATATTATGCTTGATTTACATCGTAAACACGGTATTTCGTGGATAAAAATAGACGGATTACATATTGGAAATAAACAAGCCGAAAATAGAGTTAGCCAAATGTTGCAACAAGCAAATCATCTCAGTGGCGGACAGCTTCAATTTAACATTGATGTTACTGCTGGCAAGCGAGGAGGATATTTCTTTTTGAACCGATTGGGAAATATTTTTCTTGAAAATCGTTATACGGATTGGGGAAATTATTATCCGCATTTGACACTTCGCAATGTATGGACACTTGCCAAATACGTTCCTATACAGCGTTTTCAAATAGAGTGGCTTAATAAATGGCGTAACGAAAGTAAATATCCTACATCTGACCCTCTAAAACCGCAGAACATTTCGTTTGATTACCAATTTGCTATAACGATGATGGGACAACCTCTGGCGTGGATGGAAGCCACAGGATTGCCCAAAGAGGCTTTTGCTATTACACCACTTATACAATCGTGGAAAAAACAGCGAAGCCAAATGCAAAGCGGAATCATTCACTCCATAGGAGAAGAACCTAACGGCTATCACTTTACAGGACTTGTAAGCTATACCGATAGTAAAACGTATGTTTTGTTATTTAGAGAAAACACCTCCACAACAGATTACTCTTTTGTACTTCCTTTTGGGAATTTCAAAGAGAAAAAATTTGTAAAAATAGCAGGCAAAGGCAGTATCCTTGAAACTACAAACACCACAATAAAAGCACATTTTACAGAGCCTTTCCAGTTTTTGTGGGGGTATTATGAATGATTATAGATTTTAGTCTAAAAAATAAAAATATCAATATTTGTAAGATATTGAAATCTATAAACTTATTCTTTCTCTTCTTTTCCTTGTGAAAATTCTTTGGGTGAAATACCGTATTTTTCTTTAAAACATTTCAAAAAGTAATTAGCATCTTGAAAACCTACTTGGTCTGCAAGGTCTACCATACGGATATCCTCTACGGCGAGAATTTCGGCAGCTTTTTTCAGACGGAAATCACGCATATAGCGTGAAGGCGAGACATCTAAAAGTTTTTTCATTTTTCGATATAAATGTACACGACTTAGTGCTACATCATCGCTGAGGTCTTCGATGGAATATTCGACGTTAGAAAGATTTTTTTCGATATGGAAATTGATACGGCTAAGTAGATCGTTATCAAATTTGTTAAATCGAGTTTCTGCTTTTTCAGGAAGGGCATCACGTTTGTAAATTTGTCGTAATTTTTCCTGTCGGCGTAAGATATTTATGATACGAACTTGTAATTCCTTAAACGGAAAAGGCTTGGTAAGGTAGTTATCGGCTCCTAATTCCAAACTTTCCATTTTCACATCGGGATGTTGTATGGCTGTGATTAGAATGACGGGAATGTGGCTTGTAACGATGTTTGATTTTATTTCGGCACATAACTCTTTCCCACTTTTGTTAGGAAGCATAATATCCGAAACTACTACATCAATATCTTTTTCTTGTAAAATTTCCATTGCATCTTCTGCCGAAGTTACACTGAACAGATTGAATGACTTAGCCAATTTTTCAGAAAGAGAATTAAGCAAACCGATATTATCTTCCACAAGGAGAATAGAATTTTTTTTGTCATTTGTTTCAGGTACAATAACTACCTCTTCAGTTAGTTCGAACTGCGAGGTCAGTTCAGTAGGAAGTACAAAATCTTCTGTATAATCAGTCGATTTTATAGTAAGATTTTCGCTTTTCACATTGTGAATGATAACGGTGAATTTGCTTCCTTTCCCTACGGTACTTTCTACTTCTATTTCGCCTTTCATTAAATCTTTTACGATGGTTTTGACAAGCGATAGCCCAATGCCACTACCAGGAATTTTTTGATTATCATTTTTATAAAATCGGTCGAAAATAAAAGGTAATGCTTCTTTTTCTATTCCTATACCTGAATCAATTACTTCGATAAGTAGCGTGTGAGTGTCGTTTTGGGTGGCGGTGGTTTTTACCAAAAGCGAAACTTTTCCTCCTTTTGGAGTGTATTTTATAGCATTAGAAAGAAGATTTAGCAAGATTTCTTCTATTTTTTCTTTGTCGAGTAAAAGCGGTTTTTCGATTACTTCACGCATATTGATATGCCAATCAATTCCGTGTTTTGTAGCCAGTGAATGGAATGAACTATTCACATTTTCAAGGAAATTTTTCAGCAAAATAGGAGTTTCATTAAGTTTTTCTGTATTGGATTCAATACGGTTAATGTTCAGAAGTTGGTTCACGAGTTTGAGCAAACTTTGCCCATGATGCTGAATGTTTAGTATTTTTTTTCGCACTTGCGGTTTGAGTTCTGCTTCCTCCGTAATTTCTTCTATAGGACTGAGAATCAACATCAATGGAGTACGGATTTCGTGGCTAATGTCCGCAAAATATTTTACTTTTATGTTGTGTATCTCTTCGAGACGATTTTTTTCAATTTCTTTGAGTTGAATGCTGTGGTTTAGGGCAATTTTGCGTAACATATTCCCTCTGATATACCAAATGATTACAAAAGCAACCAACAAATAAAGCAAAAAAGCAGGTAGCGTAAGCCAAAAAGGAGGCTTTACTACTACAGGAAAACTTAGTTCTTCACTCCAGATGCCATCATTATTACTAGCTTGTACTCTGAAGGTATAATGCCCGTCAGGAATTTTACCATATTCGGCAATACCTTGTTTTTTTGAGTATCGCCAATCAATGTCAAATCCTTCCAACATATATTTAAATCCATTGTTTTGGGGCATTAAATAATTCAGTCCTGTAAATTCAAACGTAATAGCTGTTTGGTTATGAGCAAGTTCTATTTTTTTTGGGTGAATTACATTAATGTTTTTATATTTTGGAATGGAATTTATTGGGAGATTATTAATTTTTATTTCTGATAGGTAAACTGAGGGTTTGTGTAAGTTTTTTGAAATTTTTTGCGGGAAAAACGACACCCACGCATCTTTTCCTCCTACGACAAACGTAATAGGCTCTGTCGGCAATGCAAAGACTGCTCCTTGATTTATTTCGGGCAAAGGAAAGCCGTTGCGAATGTGATAATTAACGAACCCGTCTTCGGTGAGTTGGGATAATCCGTTGGTACTATTGACCCATATATCATCACCCGAAGTGATGGTACTAAGTACAGCATCATTAAGCAGTCCGTTGGCGGAAGTGTAATTTTCAATAGTTTGTAATGAATTGTTCAAAACGAAAACCCCTAATCCGTCAGTGCTGATAATGAATTTTTTCCCCATTGCTAAGGAGTGATTTACATCGGTTGCGTGGTTTATTTTTCGTTCTATTTTCCCGTTGGGAGTATTTTCAAAAACCAATAAACCCGTCCCGATACTGGCGAGCATATACCGCTGTTGGTCTATTTTTAAAAGATGTTTTGCCAAACTTTTGCCTACAAGACGATGTAACTTTTCTCTGACAGGAAAATCGGTCAGTTGATTTTGTTTCGTGTCAAATAAGTTCAGTCCTCCACTTCTGTCTGAAATAATCCACAGTTTGCTGTCCGACTCTCGTATGATTTGGTTAATTACCCCCAGATGCGTTAGCCCTACGGCTGTGATTTTTCCATTTTTTTCTTTGTACAATCCTTTGTGAAGCGTACCTATCCAAAGGACATCATCTATTTCGTCATAAAAAAGCGATTTGATAACGGCGTCTTTCCCAATGTGAGTGAGCTTTACTCGATTAGCATTTTGGTCGTACTCGGTCAGATAACCATTCTCTGACCCCACGATTAAATGCCCTTTACGATAAGCGAATGCACTTGCTATATTATGAGCATTCTTAGGAAGGTCGTTATTGAGCAGATATGGAGTAAATCGGGAAAGATAGTCATCGCTTAGCAGTACACCATCGTGGTATGTTCCTATCCAAAGCGAACCGTTTTTGTCAAAAAATAATGAACGCACAGAGGGATTATCAATAAGATGTGTGTCGTGAAAAGCGTTAATTTCTTGCAATGTTCCTGTTTGTGGATTAAAAAGCCCGATACCTTGAAATCCGCCTATCCAGATATTATCGTCCTTGTCCAAAGCCAACGTACGGATATTTCCAAAAGGGTGTTGCTGGTCTTTCTCCCAAAAATGCCAATGCTTCAAAGGCACGCCATCGGGACTGCACTCATAGATACCATTGTTATAGGTAGCTACGTAGATTTTTCCGTTTGGGTGAAAAATGATGTCTTCGATACGCTCGTTTTTAGAGAGTGTAACATTCCCGAAATTGCCCGCTATTGGGGTCATTACATCTTTTGTAGGGTCGTATTTGAAAAGCCCTTGCGTAGCACACCCTATCCAATATTCATTCTTAAAAGGTGATTTTATGATTTTTGCTACGGAAGAGTTAAAAACATTCATCGTTTCAGTTTGGAGTTGGGGCTTTATGAATTGGTTCTTCTGCGGGTCATATTTATAAACTCCTGACCAGCCACAAGCCCACACCTGACCGTCAATCACGGCAATAGAACGCATTTCGGGATTGGCGGAATGCCCCATCGTATAGTTAGAAAAAGTTTCTTTGGTGCGAGAGAGCAGGCTTACCCCTTTGTTATGAGCTACCCAGATGTTACCATTTTCGGCATTGGCAATCCCGTAGATGTGATTTCCTGCGATGCTTAGCGAGTCGCCCAAGCGGTGTTTGTAGATTTTTATTTTATTACCACTGTATTGGCTTAGTCCGTCGCGTGTGCCTATCCACATAAAACCCAGACTGTCCTGACATACAGCCATTACCGAGTTCTGACTCAGACCTTGTTCTGCGGTGAGTTTTTGTACATAAATATTGCTTTGGGCTTGGACAGGTATTCCTACTATCCATTGTAACAAAAACCAACTCGCTATAACCAATTTAATTTTTTGGATAGGCATATTATAGAAAAATCAATAAAACTTTTGAAAAAGATTACTTTTTAAATTTTTTATCTTTGATGTATTTATCAACAGATTGTATAAAAGCTTCTAAATGTTCTATGGTGTAATCTTTAAAATGAACTAACCCAAAGGAAGTTATATTATCATCATTTGTTTTTGTACCATAATAACTAATATCTTTTGAAATTTCAGAAAAAGATTTTTTACCGTGAGCTAAATCATTCCTGTTTTTCTTAATATCAATTAGTACTTTCCCGTGTAAATTTTCACGATAATTCGTAGGATGAAAGTTAATACCTAACTCTTTTGAAATTTTTCTGATAATCTTTGCATCAATAGTCCCTCCATACTCAATTCTGTTTGTTATTTTTGGAACTTCATTCGAAATTATCTTTTCAACGATTTCATAGAATTTAAAAATTAAATTCTTATCCTTTATATTATCGTCAAATTTATATGTATGATTTGACCAATATTTTTTAATTTCCTCACTTACAGAAACATAAGATAAATTATGAACTTTAATTTCATCAAAAATAGAAACTATACAATTTAAAATTGTAGATTCTATAAGATTATACAAAATAAGGAAACCATTTGATTTTAATATTTTATGAAGTTCATCATCTATATTAACTGATGAAGATTTATCATAATTTGAAATAATACGATATTCTTTTTCGATATTTTCTAAAAACTCAAAATATTTCTCAATCTCTATTTTCCTTTTTTCAAATTCTTCTTTAAACATTATTCTGAAAATGTTAAATCTTCTTTATTTATTTTCCCTAATAAACAGTCTCTTACAAATTCAATTCTTCCTACTAATTTACTTTTATTGTTGGCTGCATCTGATGTTGTATGAGTTTTAAATTCATTAGAATCCAACCACTCCATATACGATGGAGTTAAATTAGGATTTTCACGCAAAGCTAAATTTACACCAACTGAAATAGCTTCAAACCTTACTCTTGGAATAGCTTTAAATGTAGCATCTTTTCTGAATCCATTAGGAAAATGCTCTTCAATAAAATTAAGAGTTTTATTTAGTTCATTTCTTTTTAATTCTTTTTCATTTTCATTAAAAATCTTATCAGTTTCCACGATATAATTATTGATAAAATGTTTTACAGAATGAACGAAATTTCGGTAAGAATCAGAATAAGCAAAGAAACGAGAAATAAGTTCTTCTTTTTCCCCTCTTAACTTTTCATCTGCCTTAGCAGATGAAAATAAATTATTAAACATTTCACTTTCTGAACATTCAATGATAAATGAATAAAAATTATTATTCATAAATGCCCCTTTTCTAATTTCAGACTCTGTTAATTTTTTTCCAGTAGAATTTATTCTATTATAAATATCTGCTCTAATTTTAGCATCTGCTCTTTCTGAAAAAACGAAAATTCTTAATCCTAAATCTTTAAATTTTCGCTGTCTTGAAGGGTGTAAATCTTTAAATTTGTAACCATTCAATCTATCTAATAATTCAAGGTTTCTAATTACAAATTTATTATCAACAAATTCTTTTATTGTTGTAAGTCGTTGAACACCATCAATAAGTTCCATATTTCCAGATTCATCTAATGTAAAAGCAAATAATGGAGGCATAGGAATTCCTAACATTAATGATTCTATAAACTTACATTTCATATCATTTTTCCAAATAAATTCTCTTTGATATTCAGGCACAAAAATAACAGAAGATTTATTTTTTTCTTTTGAGACATCAAAATTTTTACCTTTGAATTTTTCCAAAGCTATTTCAACGGTGTATTCTCTAAGATTATAATTATAATCTTGCTGTAATTTTTTTATTTGTTCATCCAATTCATCAACATTAAATTTTTTAGCCATAGTATTATAAATTTATGTTTTTAAGGTGTTCTTTTATACTTTGTGCTACCACTTCCCCTAATCTCACAGGCACTGCATTCCCTATTTGTCGTGCAATAGCAACGGATGAAAAAGCATCTTGTTTTTCATCAAAGAATTTGTAATCAATAGGAAATGTTTGAAATAATGAGGCTTCTCGTAATGAAATAGCTCTGTTTTGTTCTGGATGTCCAAATCTTCCATTTCCATAACCTATACAGTGTGTGGTCATCGTTGGCGAAGGTTCATCCCATTTCATTCGCCCATAAACACTTGGATATGATTTTCCAGAATCTTTAATATGACAAGCTAATTTTAAGTCGTCTGACCAATCTTTCCAACTACCGCCGTAAGGAGTGTTTTCTATCCGTTTTTTATTCAGAGGAGAAAGTTTTCTCGCATAGTGCAATTTGTCTTTTAAATATACTTCACCGTCTTCTATTTTTGGCAAATTACCAATAGCATCTTTTACGGTTACATAATTTTCTTTTGAATGGGTCTTGGGAATTAATTTAATATCACCGTGCTTAGAAGCAAGTAAAACAAGCCTTTTTCTATTCTGAGGAATTCCATAATCGGGACAATTCACGACTTCATAATACACAGAGTACCCCATATTTTTTAAGTGATTTAAAAAATCTTCAAAAACAGGAGCTTTTTTAAAATTGATGAGTTGAGAAACATTTTCCATTGATATAATATCAGGTTTAGTTTCTTCAACTAATCTTCCAAACTCATAGAGCAATTTCCATTTTTCATTGTCTTTTTTTTCTCCATCCTTAAAATTATATGAAGAAAAAGGCTGACAAGGGGCACATCCTACCAAAATTCTAAATTTACTATTGCCAAACAATTGTTCTAAGTCATTTTTCGTAATTTCTGTTACACTTTTGGAAATGAATGTGGAGTTGTTATTTTCTTCAAAAGCATATTTACAAGTATCATCTATGTCAATACCAGCAGCCACATTAAAGCCTTCCCTCACAAAACCGTGAGAGAGACCACCAATTCCGCAGAATAAATCAACTACCGATATGTTTTCTGAAAAATTCATCTAAACAGACTAAATAATTGGGACAAAATTACAAATAATATTTCTAATATCATAATTTTATTAAATGGACACATTCTGAATTATTCTCGTTAGGCAAAAAGACTTCATTTTCTGAGAAATGCAAGGCATTTGGTTTTTCGCATATTGGTAACCCAATTCCCTTTTTTCGTAACATTTGTTTGTGTTGTTTCTAAGGTGTTGAGGTAATTTAGCGGCATAGAAACTTGGTGTATTATCACTATAACGAATGATTTACTATGAATGACAATTACCAATTAAATTTAAAAGGAAAAGTAGCTGTAATAACAGGAGGCGGAGGAGTGCTTTGTTCTACGATTGCTAAGGCGTTGGCTTCTTATGGAGTGAAAACAGCTATTATGGATATTAATGAGGAAGTAGCCCAAAGGGTAGCTTCTGATATTAGTGCTACTTATGAGGTAGCATCCGTAGGTATTTGTGCCGATGTACTTAGCAAAGAATCATTGGAAAAATCACTTGATATTATTCACCAGAAATTAGGTACTGTGGATTATCTCCTTAACGGAGCGGGCGGAAATGCAGCCTCAGCAACTACCAAGGCAGAATTTATCACCCAAGAGAATAAAACTCATTTGGAAGACACTTTTTTTGGGTTGCAGATGGAGGGTTTTGACAGGGTTTTTGCATTGAATTTTCAAGGAACGCTATTGCCTTCGATGGTTTTTGCCAAAGATATGCTTGCCAAAGGCGAAGGAGCTATCGTGAATGTTTCGTCGATGAACTCTTACACACCGCTTACTAAAATTCCTGCCTACTCGGCTGCCAAAGCGGCAATAAATAATTTTACACAATGGTTGGCGGTACATTTTGCTAAAACGGGTATCCGAGTTAATGCCATAGCCCCAGGATTTTTATTGACCAATCAAAATAGATTTCTACTTATCGACGAACAAAGTGGAAAGGCTACCCCCCGAGGTAACAAAATTATAACTAATACCCCGATGGAACGCTACGGAGAGCCAGAAGAATTATCAGGAACGGTCATCTATTTACTATCTGACTGGGCAAAATTTATCACAGGCGTAGTAATCCCCATTGATGGAGGTTTTAGTGCGTATAGTGGAGTGTAACTTAAAACTAAAATACGATGATAGAAACTTGGCGCTGGTACGGACCTAACGACCCTGTAAGTCTGTACGATATAAAACAAGCAGGAGCCATAGGCATAGTAACGGCTTTGCATCACGTGGCTAATGGTGAGATTTGGACAATTGAGGAAATCCTCAAACGAAAACAGCAAATAGAAGCAATAGGGCTTCGCTGGGACGTGGTGGAGAGTATTCCCGTACACGAAAATATAAAAACACAAACAGGTGATTACAAAATCTATATCGAAAATTACAAACGAAGTATCGAAAACTTAGCCACCTGCGGTGTGAAAATCATCTGTTATAACTTTATGCCGATACTGGATTGGACACGAACCGATTTGAGTTACGAGGTAGAAGACGGCTCTAAGGCACTTCGCTTTGATAAAGTGGCTTTTATGGCTTTTGATTTGTTTCTTTTGGAGCGTGAAGCAGCTCATAACGAATATTCTGAGCAAGAAAAAAAGCGAGCCAAAGCCTATCTGGAAACACTTTCACAATCTCAAAAAGACACCCTGATAAGAAATATTATTGCAGGACTTCCCGGTGCGGAAGAAGGATACACGTTGGAACAATTCCGGCAAGCACTTAATAATTACAAACATATTGATGCCCAAAAGCTCAAAGATCATTTGGTAGCATTTTTAGAAGAAATAATACTTGTTGCTGAGCAAAATGGTGTACTAATGTGCATTCACCCTGATGACCCGCCTTATCCTATTTTGGGACTTCCCAGAGTGGTAAGCACAGAGGCTGATTATGCGTACATTTTCGAGAAAGTACCCAGCAGACATAACGGAATTACGTTTTGCACGGGTTCGCTGGGTGTTATTCCTGAAAATGATTTGGTCAAAATGATTCGTAGATTTGCTGACCGTACCCATTTTATTCATTTGCGAAGTACAAAACGGGACGAATTGGGCAACTTCTACGAAGCCAATCATCTGGAAGGCGATGTAGATATGTACGCCGTTGTAAAAGAAATACTTACGGAAGAAAAAAGAAGAAAACAACATAATTATCCAGATGCTCAAATCCCGATGCGTCCTGACCACGGACATCAGATGCTTGATGACCTGAAAAAGCAAACCAACCCAGGTTATTCGGCTATCGGAAGGCTTCGCGGATTGGCAGAACTTCGCGGATTGGCTATGGGAATTTCCAAAAGTTTAGAGTTACATTAGTAAATTTTTGTGATGCAATTTCGCAGTATTTATTGAGTATGACCATTGACGCTTTAATTTTTCCTTTTAAAAGAAATAAATTTATTTTCAAACACAATCGGTAACATAGAACACATAGATTTTGCTTCGCAAAATAGCATTAAAAATGAATTTTTTGTTAGAATTTTCAAAGCGTAATTAGTATGAGCTCTCTTTATTGGCTTGAAAAGCCAAGGGGCTGGCATTGGAGACGGAGCGTTAAAAAAATCAATGAAATGGAGCGTAGAGAAAATCTTCTGTTTAAGCGAGGAACGAGCGAGTTAAGATTTTTTCAGCTTAATGAATTGATTTTTAGCAAAGTAAGCGAATACTTGGAGCTTAGTATGTGAAATCCACAGCCTTGATTTTTGGCTCTTTTCATCTAAGGAAAAGAACGAAGGAAAAAAAAATTTTAGTAAAATCAGTTTAGAGTTATGATTTTCAGCCAAACAAATACATTTATAACAGATGATTTTCTATTGGAAACAGCTATCGCAAGGCAGTTGTATTACGACTATGCCCAGAAGATGCCTATTATTGATTACCACAATCACCTCTCACCAGCACAGCTCTCGCAGAACATTCCGTTTGAGAACCTAACCCAAGCGTGGCTTTTGGGCGACCATTATAAATGGAGAGCGATGCGTGCCAATGGTGTATCAGAAAACTTTATCACAGGAAACGCTTCGGATTATGAAAAATTTGAAAAATGGGCTCAAACAGTGCCTTTTACGGTGGGCAATCCGTTGTTTCATTGGACGCATTTGGAATTGTTGCGATATTTTGGTATCGAAAAGTTATTACAGCCCAATACCGCTTCTGAAATCTATCAGCAAGCCAGCCAAATACTTCAGTATAAAACACCAATGCAATTACTTTGCGATATGAACGTTCAGGTGATTTGTACTACCGATGACCCAGCAGATGATTTGCAATATCATAGACAAATAGCGACAAGCAATGCCGCAATAAAAGTATTTCCTACATTTCGCTCAGACAATCTTTTTTGTGTAGAAAAACCAAATTTTCATTCGTATATAGAAAAATTATCAAAAGCAGTTTCGTTTGAAATTACGACTTTGACTGATTTGCAGAAAGCTATCGACCTTCGGATTGATTTCTTTGATAAGCATAATTGTCGGCTGTCTGATTTTGGTTTAGGAGATGCTTTGTTTATGGAAAAATTCACTGAGAAAGAAGTAGATGTCATTTTCCGAAAAGCTTTGTCTCAAAAGCAAATTTCGCAACAAGAAATCAATAAATATCGAAGTTTTCTCTTTATATATTTTGGTCAGAAATATCACGAGAAAAATTGGGTTCAACAGTACCATTTGGGGGCAATACGCAATAACAATACGCGATTGTTAAGACAAGTAGGGGCAGATGTAGGTTGCGATTCCGTAGGAGATTTTAATTACGCAACATTTATGTCTATCTTATTTGGAACTTTAGATGCCAAAAATAAATTATCCAAAACCATTACGTACAATCTAAATCCATCACAAAACGAAGTTTTTGCTACGATGATGGGCAATTTCAATATAGGACAAGTGCCAAGCAAAATGCAGTGGGGTGCTGCTTGGTGGTATTTAGACCAAAAAGATGGTATGACAAAGCAATTAACCACTTTGTCTCACTTGGGGTTGCTTAGTCATTTTATTGGGATGCTTACCGATAGCCGTAGTTTGCTTTCATTTCCAAGGCACGAATATTTCAGGCGTATTTTGTGTAACTTTATAGGAAAAATGATTTCGAAAGGAGAACTACCCAATGATTTGCCATTTTTTGGAAAAATGGTAGAAAATATATGCTTTTATAACGCAAAAAAATATTTTGAATTTTAAAAAAGAGACAAGAACCAAGTTTTCAAGTAGCAAGTTCTTGTAAATTACAAATTACTAATTACGGAAATCAAGTGACAAATTACAACACCTTGAGAGCAGACCGCAAAAGCAAAGCTCTACTTTACGATGTTCTTTTTATGAAAAGAGTATTACGCACAACTATTCCCCTCCTTCGGAGGAAGCCTCCGAAAACTTGGAGGAGGGTATGTGAAAGGGGAGGCTTATTCCCCTTCCTTGGGAAGGGGAGGCACGAAGTGACGGGGTAGGATAAAAATACGTTTAAAATGAAACATTTGAAATTACTGACTTATAGCATTTGGTTTGTTTTACTACTGAGTATGATTATGGGTTGCAAGCGAGAGAGTCAAACCAAAACACTGACTTTTGCCCATAATTTGCCTACTTCGCACCCAGTGCATAAAGGCGTAGAGGTGTTTAAGGCTCACTTGGAACATATTTCAGGAGGAAAACTTTCCATACAGATTTATGCCAACGGTCAGCTCGGTACAGAACGCGAAGTGCTTGAATTGCTTCAAATAGGAAGCATCTCGATGACAAAAGTAAGTTCGTCGGCGATATCAAACTTCGTACCTGAATATCTCATCTTTGGGATTCCGTATCTTTTTGAAGACAAAGACCATTTTTTTAGAACTTTGGAAGGCAATATTGGGGAAGAATTATTGGCAAAAGGGCATCATTATTGGCTACATGGATTGTGTTTTTACGATGCGGGAAGTCGAAGTTTTTATACCAAATCGAAATTTATAAAAACTCCTGAGGATTTAAAAAATATGAAAATTAGAGTGATGGGCGATAAAATGTCGGTAGCTATGGTCAAATCATTAGGAGGTTCGCCCACCCCGATGGCTTTCGGAGAGCTTTACACCGCTTTACAGCAAGGTGTAGTCGATGGAGCTGAGAATAATGCACCTTCGTTTGTTACTTCGGTTCACTACGAAATATGTAAATACTACACTTTGGACGAGCATAGTTATATGCCTGATGTAGTGATTATTGGGACGAAATTTTTGGAAAAATTAAGCCCCCAAGAACAAGAATGGGTATTTGAGGCAGCCAAAGTATCAGCTCAAAAACAAAAAGAATTTTGGCAACAAGCAGAACAAGAAAGTATGGAAGTGCTTAAAGCGGCACAAGTACAATTTTTCTATCCAGAAAAAGAAGCATTCAGCACAAAAACGGATTTCTTAAAAAATGAATTTTTCAAAGATAAAAAGATGGTTCAACTTATAGAAGATATAGAAAAATTAAAAAAACAATAATGGAAAAGGCATATTCTATCATAACCAGCATCTTGAAAATCCTATTGGTATTACTATTTATATTGCTGGTTTTGGACGTTTTTTGGCAGGTTTTTGCTCGATATAGCATCGGAGAGTCAAGTGCTTTTACGGAAGAATTGGCAAGATACCTTCTTATTTGGCTGGCAATATTAGGAACTGCATACGTAAGAAGCTACAAAGGAGAAATGGCTATTGATTATTTTTATAACAAATTAAATGTCCATAACCGATATTTATTGAATTTGTTTATTGAGATAGCGATTATTCTTTTTGCTCTTATTATTATGGTTATCGG
>JAUNHN010000183.1 GCA_030523915.1 Capnocytophaga sp.
CGATTAGCCTAACATTTTTATTTTGCCATCAATCCATTTAATGTTATTTTTGCCATTGGATTGATAATCAAATGTTTCAATCATCAATTTTAAAGAGTAAAATGATGAAAAAAAGGGTATTCAACAAAGCATTTTTTTGGCAAAAACCTGTGTATTTGCCTTTCGTGCATTCGCCTTTAAGCGATGAAATGGTGGCGGAATTTGAACACAAAATTGGCTATTCCTTGCCCAAATCTATGGTGGAACTGCTAAAAATACAAAATGGCGGTTATCTGCATTATGGTTTGCCACAAACGCCACCAATGCAGCTTTGGGGCATCGGGGAGCATTATCCGAATTTGATTTTATTAAGTGAAGAATTTGACCAAGACGAAGATTATATAGAATTTTCGCTTGACGATTTATTGGCTTTTGATGGCGATGGGCATTATTATTTTTGCTTGGATTATCGACAAAATAAAGACAATCCAAAGGTGAGCTATATTGATTTAGAAATGGGCGAAGAAGAGAGCGAAAATAGCGTGGTTGCCGATTCTTTTGATGAATTTTTGGCAATGCTCACACTAAAAACTGATACAACTTGGGTGATAAAATCCGAAAAACCACTTAGCGAAATCGTGGAATTATTTAAAAGTAAATTGGAAATTCAGTTTGACGCACCGAATACGATGGATTTTGGCTATGATAAATATAGGGCAAAATATGGCGGACATTGGCTGTGGTTATCGCCCAATACCGTGCCGTTTGCCTTTGCCCGAAAAGGCGAACACAATTATAATCAGTTAAAACACCACACCGACAAAATCGCATTGCTCTACCCAGAAATCAGCGAAAAATACACCCTTTTAGAGAGTTTTACGCCTAAGCAAATACAAAAACTCATCACCGAGCTTTCGGGAGTTTTGGAAATTGTGCCACTGGGGGAGTTGGTGTAAAATTGGTAAAAAAATAGCTTGTTTTTAAAAAAATAGGCTATATTCGTCCCCAATCTATTTAAATTGATTAAAATATGATTATCCGATGTTATTCCGATATAAACGAGCGAGTTTGTTTGTCGTTTTACCCCTGTAAGGAGATTGCGAAGGACTTGTGCATTGCCGATTTGTATGAAAATAATCGCTTAATGGTTTTTTTGGACGATTATCATAGACTTTTATTGCCTTATTTGGAGTCTGTTTTTCCCTTAAAAAGCCTAAATGACGGCGAAATGCAACGAAAATTTGACGAATGCTGGAATAATTGGATAGATAAGGCTTCGTGGCAGACGATTTTGACCAAAATAAAGGCTCGTTTGCAACAAAAACCAAAGCCAAGCCGCCAAGAAATGGAATTTTACGAAAATTTCATAGAATGGATAACCGAAAAACTTGAATGTAATGAAATAATCGCAGTTGAAGGGAATTTATGATGATGACAAGCGAACAAATACAAAAACTCATCACCGAACTTTCAGGAATTTTGGAAATTGTGCCGTTGGCGGAGTTGGTGTGATTTTTTGGCAAAAATTTTAACAAAAGACATAATGTGTCCAAAATTACAAAAATATTGAAAAGACACAGTGTGTTTAAAAAACGCTTTGCGTTTAAAAACCGTGCAAATACATTCTTTCTACGCTATCAAAACAAACATTAAAGAAAAATATGGCGTTTGAATAATAACTAAACCAGTCAAAAACAGGTTCAAAATCATCATTGATAATGAGTTTAAAACGCTGTAATTCAGTATCGTATTGATAAGTATATTTATCTTCTTCATTGCTCATTGTTGATAATGCCACAATGCTACCTGCAAAATTTTCCGTAGCAGGATAGATTTTATAAAGCACATACTCGTCTTCGTTTTCCACTTCAAAATAAATTTCGCCTGTTTTTTTATCGGTTTTTTTCATTTTTTGGCAATTTTCATCTTGCAGAAATCGGCTTATTGTTTGCATTTTTTCTATATTGACAGCTTTTAGAAATTTTTGGCGTTCTTTGATGATTTTGCTGTACAATTTTAGCCAATGCTTCCAATGATTTTTGAAAATGGCATATTCTTCTGGGTGCGAAGTTTCGTTTATGTCTTGAAGTTCGCCGCTGTCCAAACCTTTTTCAATCCAAACCGCATAATTTTCACTGCCATCATCAATCATAGAAAAAATAAAAGAACAATCTCGCTCCACATCTCTCACCGTAAATTCAACAAAATCTATTTCATCTACAATGCGAAAGAAATTATAATTGTCTTCAATCACCGTATAGGAAGGATTTATTTCATCAAACTCGTGCAGGGTTTTTACCAAATCAAAATAGTTGGCATTGACCATTATTTTTAGGTTTTCTTCTGAAATGTCAAAGTTCAGAAATAGCCAAGTTTTACTGCCAACTTCAAAGTTTTTGCTGATTACTTCATCAGACAATAACACCGATTTATTCTGCGATAACGCCTTGAAAATCTTATCTTTATCCAGCCAATCGCCCCAAGAATAAACCCTATCATCGGGCGTATAAATATATTTTTGCTCAAAAAGTCTTTGGATAAGTTCGCCTTCGTCTTTTGTGTAATCATCGTCTATTTCATCTTTTTCATCGCAGATATGAAAACGCACATTTACACCGTCTTGATTTCCAAATCGTTCGCTTGGATAATCGTAATCGGTGGCAATAAAAACTTTGGTGTTAATTTCGCCTTTGACCCCCAAACTGCCGTGGTTGTAATCGCCCCAAAACAGCTCGTGAATGGTCAAATTTTGATTTACGAAAATCTCTTGACCGCCCACAACGATATTTTGAGCCGTCAAATCGCCCAATACCACCAGCCCACACGAGCTATCGGTTTCGGCATTGTAGATTTGCGTAGCGGTCATACTGCCCGTAACGATAATGGCGATAATATCGCTGAACATTTCGGCATCTAAATCCAGCGGCGTGTCCAAATGCCAATCGCCATCTTTTAGCAAAAAAGACATCTCTGTGTCTCTGTCATACAAACTCTCTTTGGGTATCAAGTGTTTGATTTTTTGATAGTTGCATTTTTTCATATTTATTTCCTCCCCAAAATGCAGGAATGGCAACGCCTTCAAGGTTTTGTTTGTGGCGTACTTTGGTGAATGTATTTGTCATTTTTTTAGGGTTTTTAACAAAAATATACGGACTTAAAAACTAAGCATTGAAAATAGTGTAAATGATTTATAATGAATGCTTTACAAAATTTCGGATTCTATATTGATTTCACCTGTGAGGATTTTTTGGACAGGACAGGCTTGGGCTACTTTGTGGAGTCTTTCGCGTTGTTCGTGGGTCAAATCGCCTTGAATTTCAATGATTTTCTTGAAATTGGAGATGCCTTCTTGGTTTTCGTTGTCGAAAAAAACCTTTACGGAAACGGCTTCCACCGTCCATTCTTTGCGTTCGGCGTACATTTTTATCGTGGCTGAGGTGCAAGAGGCAAGAGCCGCCGCGAGAAGTTCCAACGGATTGAAACCCTTGTCTTGTCCGCCTTTTGCGATAGGTTCGTCAGCAATGATGCTGTTGTTTCCAGCGGAAATGTTCATCAGATATTTTTCCGCCCCAATTTTTGTAAGTACTTCTGCTTTCATAAGTTTCGTTTAAAATATTTATGCAAAGATAGTTTTAAATCGCGAAATTTGAGGCGTTTTTAGGAATGTTTTTTTGGGGATTTTTGAAGAAAGTAATCGTTAATGACGAATGTTTTAATTCTATTGTATTTACTCTCAAAATTTTAACATTTAAAAGTAGGTTTGTAAGAAAAAATAACATACTTTTGTGGCTCATTATTGCGTATAAAAACTACAAAATGCTATGAATTTTAGCACTAAAAACTTGCTTAACTCACTGATTTTACGTATATTTGCAACGCAACGCAACGCAACG
>JAUNHN010000184.1:0-1899 GCA_030523915.1 Capnocytophaga sp.
ATTAGAAAGGGATAAAAAAGAGTTAGATAAAATGAAGTTTATAAAAATTAGCAAATTTAGACAAGAATTATCTGAATATACTTTTCTAAGGGATATTTATAAATTTGAATCAATAAGTTACCAATCAATGCAAGATTTATTGAATGGAACAATCAAAAAATGGAAAGATTTGGAATATGCGAATGAAGAAGTAACCCTACTTTATAAATATGTAGAAAAAGAAGATATTTTTATAATAGATGCATTTTTTATAAATACTGAAAAAAAATAATAACATTATGAAGAAAATTATATATTTAGTCATATTATATTGGTAATGTTCCAAATATGTTGATTTCACAAAAATATTTTCTAAACATCTTAAAATCAATCGTTTTGTAAAATTTCATTTTTTATTTTAACTGTATGTTTTATCTTTGTATATAAATAAAGAGCTAAAAAAAAATGGCTAAAATTAAGCAAGATAGCACTTCGTGTTTCAATTGTGTTGGTCAAGAAAATATTTGTACATATTGTCAAAAAGGAGTTAATGTTCGCTATGGATATACTAAAGGAGGGAATCAACGCTTACGATGTACTTCTTGTGGCAAAACAAGGGTCAAGAAATACAGGTATACAGCCTATGGCATTTCTGATCAACAAATTGTGACACTAACTATTGAAGGTTTAGGAATCCGTAGCACGGCACGTGTATTGTGTATTTCGGTAACTACACTTTTAAAACGATTGTTAAAAATAGCAGCAAATATTCCATTTCCTACACTAAGTAAAAAGAAAATTTACGAAGTGGATGAGTTATGCTGTTTTGTTAAAAATAAAAACAATAAAATTTGGGTGGTCTATGCTTTAGAGCGAGTTACCCATAAAATAGTTAGCTTTTGTGTAGGTAAGCGAACGAATAAAACGCTAAATGTAGTTATAAAAACTTTACTTAATGCTCAAGCAAGGTATGTTTACACAGATAGTTTAAAGCAGTATAAAAGTCTATTACCTGAGAGCATTCATAGGGTCGTTCGCTATGGAACCAATCATATAGAGCGTTCTAATTTAAGTGTTCGTACTTGTTTAAAACGATTTTCACGGCGTAGTCTTTGTTTTTCAAAAAGCATAAAAATGTTAAAAGCTATATTAAAAATATATTTTTGGAATACTATCCCTTATCACTTTACTCACAAAATTTAAGATAAATCCATAAGCTGAGTAAAATGTATCAGAAAAGGTAAATAACAGTAATCATCTTAATCTTTGTAGCCATTTAAATAGCTGATTTACAGAAATATAAATATTAATTTTTGATTATTTGCAAAAATTTTATTGTCCCATCTTGCATAATTCATAAAGTTTTGTTAGATTGCACCCGATTATGATTGTCTTTCTTCATTTGACAAGAAAATCAAAAAAGGATTTTTAATTTAAAATGTTTTATTTATGGCATTTAGTTCAACACTTAATTTAGGAGGTAAAGAGTATGACGTACTTGATTGTAAGTATTCTCTTCGAAGAGATGTAGATTCAAAAGGAAGACCTGCATCAAACATTTATGGTGGTCGTATTACAGTGCGTGTAGAGTCTACGGCAGATACAACTATTTTGGAGCATATGGTAAATCAATTTAAACCATTCTCAGGAAGTATCATCTTCAAAAAAGGAGATGAGGAAGCTAAAATGAAAGAACTTTCATTTGAAAATGCTTACATCATTGAATTTGAGGAGGGTATTGATATTGTAGGGTCTAATCCTATGTCGCTTCAAATTACAATTTCAGCTCAAACTATTAAAATAGGAGGTGCTGAACACCAAGAAAATTGGCCTAAATAAAAAGTAAAAACATAAAGTGCTTGTTTTTACAACAAGCACTTTATTATTTAAAAATCAAAAAAAAAAGAAATATGGGAATTT
>JAUNHN010000184.1:1909-3801 GCA_030523915.1 Capnocytophaga sp.
AAGTAATAAAAACATAAGAAATAATGAGGTGCTTGTTGAGAAAAAAAACAAGCACTTATTGTTTAAAAACTATAAGGAATATGGGTATTTTAAACTATGGTATTGGAGGAAATGAAGTAAAAACAGAGGCGTCAGAAGGCATTGGGAATATTCCTGAAAATAGAACACTTTTAGTTGAAAAATTGACCGCTGAGGATCCGATTAGTCCTCAAGCGATAGAAGGATTAACTACTATTGAAGAGGTTTTCGCTACTTTTCAGCCTAATGTTGATGTAGAGTTTGAGACGGCAGATGGAGAGCCTGTTCAAGAGAATTTTTCATTTCAAAATATAGGAGATTTTCAAATTAAAAATCTAACAGCACAGAGTCGTTTTTTGAAGAATTTAGAAATAAAACGTGATTTTTATACTAAATTGGTAAAACAACTACGAACCAATAAAATTCTTCAAAAAGCTTTAGAGAATGAAGATACTAAAAAAGCTTTCATTCAAGCATTAACTCAGTTGAAAAATGAACTTAAAGAAGCGTAAATAAGCACAATCCTTATTATTATATGGCAAAAGAGCAACAAAATAATCAGAATATATCTCAAAATGTTCAGGAGCGAGTGTCTGAACAATTTTCTCAATCAACACTTGATGAGGCTTTAGTAGGACTTTCACGCTTAGGAAGTTTTAGTTTTTTAGAATCAGTTATTGATGGTATACAAAACTTAAACCCAGAACGTAAGGCTCGAAAAAAAATGTTTTTAGTGGAAGAACAGAAAGAAAATGAGCGTAAGGAATTAGCTGAAAAAATAGATTTATGGTTAGATATTTTGACTAATAATGAGTCTATATCAGATATGGTGGAAAGAAGTCAAAGTCAAGCTGCAGCAACTTCTGAACTATTAGCTAAAAATCAACTTGTAGCCATTGAGTCTGTTCGGGATTTAGAAAAATCGTATCGTGCGGTACAATTATTTTATAAAAATACAGAATTAGACAAGTTAACAAATATAACGATTGTTAATGCTTCGCCTGAACAGCTTACAGACTTAGACAATTCAAGATTTATTGACTTCATTGCTGATGAAATCAATCAAAATTACGACCGATTAGATTTACGTGAAAATTATTCTTTATTAGTTATACCAGGATTTTTGGGGTCTAATAAGGTAGTTGAAAAATGGGCAAAAATAGCTCATAATAATAAAGTAATGCTTTTTACTGATTTTGCTGATTTAGATAAACCAGATGATGTAGTTGATTTGTTTTTCTCTTCTAATTTGGCAGGAGGAGATACCTTTAAGAGTAATACTGTAATGAGCTGTAATTGGCTTATCGGTCGGGGGGCATACAAAGAAATTGGAGAAGAGGATGATTTACACGTATCTCCTTCTTCTGCATTAGCAGGAAAAGTGTATAAAACATTAATGTCTCAAGTTACAGCAGGAAAGAAATTTGGAGGAATTAATGAAGTAGATGCCGTAGTATTTCCTTTAAAAAAGAGTGAAATATCACAGTTAGAGGCTATGGGATTAGTTCCTATGGTTAATGAATATGGGAAAGTAATGGCTTTTTCAGCAAAAACACTATTTAATGGAGATAACTTGGGGCTACAAACTTATTCAGTAGTACGTGTATTTGATTATATTACTAAAGTCTTGTTTGATTTCTTAAATCGTCGCTCATTTGAAAATTGGAATGTAAGAACAGAACAAGATTTGAGAAGTCAAATAGTTAAATTTTTAGATGGTATTCAGGGGCCTGGACGACTTATCGAAAGTTTTAAAATATTGCGAATAGAGAGAGACCCTGTGCAAAAAGATAGAATTTATTTGGATATTCACATATCACCTTATTTTCCTTCCAAGAGTTTTGTCATCAAATTAGATGGAACAAAAGGAGATG
>JAUNHN010000018.1:0-14372 GCA_030523915.1 Capnocytophaga sp.
CAATGTTTGAATTAGATATGGACGAAGTTTTTTCTATGATAGAGGAGCGAAAAAACAATAATCCTTAAATATTTGCGGTGAGCCACCGCTGGCGATTTTTTTGCAAAATTACAAAAAATAATAAAAGACACTATGTGTCCATCGTCAAAGTTCCAAACTTTGGCGATGTTCGGTATCACCGACAGGCAATTGTCTATTCTTCTGGTTCTAAGGCATTTAAGAAATCTACAAAATTATTAAATATCAAAGCCTTGTTATCACCATTTTCAAATTCGTCATCGTGTAGCCAATAATAAACTTCGCCATTTCCGTCAGGATTTAGATTTAGCAAATAACAATTACCACCAGGGTCATCGGCAAAAGGCAAAAATCCATAACCAGAATAATCTTCATCAAAGTTTTCTAAAATAACCTGTAAAGAGCTTGTTTTATTTTTATCCCAAGAATAAAACCAACTAACAATGGTATCGCCCGCTGATGTGCCATTTAACACATAATCACTAAATGAGCCACCATTGTATTTAAACATAAATTCTTTATAGCTGTCAGGAATAATCAGACCTTCGCCCATATATTCAGCCACCATATCCACAAAATCATCCCAATCTTTTTCGGTCAAAGCAACTGGGATTTTTTTTACACTAAATGTTAAATCTCTAATCATAAACCATCTTTTTTGGTCGGTAGCACCGACAGGCGATTTTTTTTTGCAAAATTACAAAAATTTTTAAAAGACACAATGTGGTCGGTAGCATCGACAGGCAATTATTTCACAAAAATATTCGTCAATAGAAATTTTTCAACAGAAACTTAGCATTGCCAAAACTCCCTCTCCTTGGGAAACCTGCAAGGTTCATCGATTCCTTAATTCAAAATGTTGAAAAAGAGATAAAGGTGCTGGGGAGAGGATTAAAAAATGGAAATTCCTTCCTTTAACTTGAAGAAGCAAATGGGAAAACTCCCACGACTTCCCTCAACTTGAAGTAACGAATGGTAAAATCCCCACGGCTTAAAACAAAATGAAGAAAGCAATGGGGAAAAAGAAATTATCTCCTTTAAACTGAAGAAGCAAACGGGAAAACTCCCACAATTTCCTTCAACTTGAAGTAACGAATGGGAAAATTCCCACGACTTCCCTCAACTTGAAGTAACAAATGCCAAAACTCCCCTCTCCTTGGGAGAGGGGCTGGGGGAGAGGATTTTAGTTTGCTTTAAAATCAAATCGGTAGTTAATTCCTACATTTATACTGCTGATTTTCAGTTCGCGTTGTTGGGTTCTTCCGTTTAGGGTGTTGTCTTTTCCGCCGTCAGCAAGTCCCAAGCGGTAAAACGCCTCTATGTGTAGCTGGTCTATCACTCGGTAATCTACCCCAAAACGAAGTCCGTAATTGCCTTTAACATAGTCATCTAATTCGGTTTTGAGAAGTTCCTCTCGGTTGGAAAGACTTGCGGTGTTGCCGTTGGTGTAGGACATTTTCGCATTTGTTGTAAAATCCGAAGATAGGAAACCTCCCACGGAAATTCCAAGGTCGTAAGTTGGGTAAAATTTCAGCCCCAAATCAACACTTCCGTAGCCCATATTTAGCTTCGTTTCAATGGGTTCGGCGGTGGATTTCAGCGTTGAATTTTTATGGAAATAATCTACCCCTATGATAGCTGAAAATCGCTCTGCAAAGCGTCTTTCCACGCCAAAACCTACATAAAAGCCGTGTCCTGCGGTGGTTTCTGTGGTTCGGAGATTTACAAAATCCGCCTTTATGGTAGAATTGTTGTACCCTGCTCGTACCACTGCCGCAAAAATGTTGTTATTCTGAGCAAATGCGTAGTTGCTCCCTAAAATCATTGCGAAAAACGCAAATAAAGCTGTTGTTTTCTTTAAATTTGTCATAATGATAATGGTTTTTTCCTCCCCAATTCACATACTCTCCTCCAAGTTTTCGGAGACTACCTCCGAAGGAGGGGCTTTCCAAAAAGGGGAATTTTAGTTTATTTAATTTTTAAATTCTTTAATTTTTGTATATGAAGTTATCTTGACTTTTTATAATGAGTTAAGAATCAATCGTTTTATCTGTCATTCAGAGCGTAACGGAGTGGAGCGAGGACACGAGCGAAGCGAACTGGTGCAACAATCTTTAAGTTACTGATTTTTAGAGATTCCTCCCTACGGTCGGAATGACAGACCCAAAATCATCTTTTAATTTGAAAATAATCGCCAACGGAGGCTCTCCGTCTGAAAAAATAATTGTCTGTGGAGGCTCTCCACCTCTCCGCCTCTCCGTTTATAGTTTTACTCTTTTTACTTCGCCGTCTTTTTTTATTTTTACGCGTGTTTGTTCAAGGCTCGAAGCCGTGTAATTGTATTTATAATTTTGGTAAATGGGCGATGAATAGAGGTATCCGCCATAGACATTGTAGTAGTCGGTGGAGCCTACTTGCTTTTTTGCCGAGCCTGTTGCGGTGTAGTCAAAATAGGTTTCTATGTAGTATTCGCCAGGTTTCATTCTCTCGAAAACGAACTCGCCATTAGCCCCTACTTTGGTTTCTATTCGGTGTTTGAAAGCCTCTTCGGAAAGCACAGGGCGGTAGTTGAGGCTCATTTTGTACTTGTCGCGGAGCTTGAAATACTCTTTGAGGTAGTCCGTAACGGGAAAAAGCCAAACCACCGTGCCTGGCGGAGCGTAGTGAGCCCCTTTTTCACGAGCAACGGCTACACCGCGAATGGTGGAATTTCCGTAGGCGAGTTTATCCTGAGCTTCCTTGGCGTTGAATACCGTTTTTGGCAAAACTTCCTTCTTCTGAGCCGAAAGAAGCAACGGAACCGACAAAAATAATGTTAGTAAAAGGGTTTTCATAATGAATTTTTTGCAAAAGTAGAAAAAATAATTTCTTTATCATTTGACATAAGTCAAAAAAAATAAATGTTTTATGATTTTTATTGACTTTCTGTAATTTTTTTCAAAAGAAGTAAGAAGCATAGAACAATTCAAAACAATTTGGGATTATTTCTCTTTTTTTTCTATCTTTGCTTGCCAAATTATAAAATTCATTTATTTTGTAAATGATTGTTTATTAGAAAATTATGTCTGATAATTTTGCTTGAAATGAATAGAAAAGCATTCCGAATGGTAGAATTTTTGGGGCTGTATGTGGTGGCTCCGCTGTTGTTAATTCCGTTGCAAGATATGTTGAAAAATCTTTCGGGAGGGCGTAGCTTTGTGGTTTTATTTCTTCCGATAATTGCTGGATTTTTGTTGTTCCTGCTATTTTATAAAAAGGCGATAAACTGGCGAGAATTGTTGCAAATAGCTGATTTTAAGCGACATTTATTTCAGATTTTAAAACTTTTTCTGCCGTTTTCACTTTTTATTTCGGTGATAACGTATTGGTTTTTTCCTGATTTGTTTTTGGTTTTTCCGTTGGAAATGCCATTGTTGTGGCTTTTGATATTGTTTTTTTATCCGTTATTATCGGTACTTCCACAGGGAATTATTTATCGTGTTTTTTTCTACAAAAGATATTACTTATTGTTTGAAAATCAGAAAGTTATGTGGGTTGTAAGTGCGTTATCATTTTGTCTTTGTCATTTATTTTTTCAGAATATTTACGCTATTGTTTTTACGCTTTTGGGCGGATTTCTATTCTCTTACCGATACCAACAAACAGGCTCTTGGCTTATCACTTCATTAGAACACGCTTTGTATGGTAACTTGCTCTTTACCATTGGTTTAGGACGATTTTTGGTAAGCTAAAAATTTAAGGAAATGTGTCGAAGAAATTGAGGTTTTGAGGGTAATTACATTGAGTTTTAATTAAAACTTAAAACTCAATAAAATTCTTAGTATTCCGAAAATTTCATTCATTAAAAGATTTGAAAAATACTAAAAGTGTCTCTGCCTTTCATCATTTTAGGGCGGAGACACTTTTGATATATTTAGGCAAAAGCCCCATTTTTTAAGTAAAATATGCCGTAGCAAATCCTAAGATAATAGTTGCCAATTTGATATGGTTAAATTTGTGATTTTCAGAGGTTTCAAATAGTATTACAGATGAGATATGTAAGAATATTCCCACTACGATTGATGAAATCTGAATGTGATAGTTGCCTAATTGAGGGACAAATTCGGCTAATAATGTTCCGAAAGGAGTCATTAAAGCGAATAATGTTAGGAAAATAAAAGTTCGTTTAAATCCGATGCCTGATTCTAAAAAGAAAATGGTAAGTACCATTGCAATAGGTAAATGATGTATAAAAATTCCGTAAACCATATTATGATGATGGTGTAGCGGAAATCCCTCCAAAATAGAGTGAATGCTCAAACTGATAAATAAAGACCAAGGAAATGCGTTTTTCATCTCTTTATGAGGGTGATGCATATGCCCGTGTTCTGCCCCGCGTGAGAAAAATTCCAAAATAATTTGCAATAGAATTCCTACAATAATCCACAACCCGATGTCTTTTCCTGTATGATGTTCGTGGTGGTGATGGTCGTCATGGACGTGTTCTAATGAGTGAAAAATTTCGGGGATAAGCGTAAGTACGGTCATTGCAAGTAGAAAAGCACCACTAAAAGCAAGTAATAACTTGATGTTTCGTTGGTTTTTCGGTTTGAAAATAAGCACAATAGCAAAGCCTATCACGATAGATAGAAAAGGTAAAAGGTATTTCATTTCAGAATTGTAATATAATTGATTAAATATTTTTTTTGTAAGTAGCTCGTTTTGCGTAAACAGTAGGGTTAAAATTTTTCCATAGTTGTTGGATAGCTAAATTATCTTCTAATTCAGGTGTGATAATACATTTTGTAATGCCTTGCTTTTGGAAAACAGGGTGATAATAATCAAAAAGTAAAGCAGGAATCCCTTTGCTTTGATATTCAGGAGCTACACCTATTAGAAAAAACTCTACCATATCGTGATTTTGTTTTGCTTTTAGCAAGTGTAAAAATCCGAAAGGGAACAAACTTCCTTTTGCTTTTTGCAATGCCTTTGAAAGAGATGGAAGTACGATGGAAAAACAAATAAGTTTTCCGTTTTTGTCTTCAATAAAACGAATGTATTTAGGGTTTATAAACGGAATGTATTTCTTTTTGAAATATTCCTTTTGTCGTTGTGTAACAGGAACATACGATGATAATTTGGAGTAAGTTTCATTGTATAAATCAAACATTGCATCTACGTATTTCAGCACTTCTTCTTTGGTGTCGGTAGGAATTAGGCGTACTTCATATCGTTTGCTTATGGCGGCTGCGGTTTTTTTAAAAACTTCAGCATTTACATCGCTGAGTACAAAGTAAGTCTCTACGAATCCTTTTTCTTTTATAAATCCTAATTTTTCCAAATGCTCTTTGTAATACGGATAACTGTACCACGTAATCATATTAGCGATGTGGTCATAGCCTTCGGTCAGAATACCTACTTTGTCCATATTGGAAAAACCCATAGGTCCTTCCATATACTCAAGTTGATATTCACGTCCTTTTTCGGCTACTTTTTCTAATAATGCTTTTGTAACATTCACATCATCAATCATATCCAGCCAACCAAATCGTATTTTTGGAGTGTTTTGGTGAATATCGTGCCGATTTACAATGGCTGTTACTCTCCCTACGATTTGATTTTTTTCGTTGTAAGCCAAATAAAAAAAAGCCTCAGCATTTTCAAAAGCGGGATTTTTAGTTTTGTCAAACGAAGCTATTTCGTCATTGATGAGTGGTGGTACCCAATACGGATTGTTTTTATATAAAGTAAAAGGAAATTTCACAAAAGCCTTCAAATCACTTTTAGTAAGCACTTCTTTTATTAGAATAGTAGCCATTTTTTCTTATCTTTTTTAGGTTTTCTCTGACGTTTAATTTTAGTTGGTTTTAATTTTTCTTCTTGTTGTGATTTGATGAAATTCTTGTGTTTATCAATTCGGTATGAAAATCCAAGTAGTGCTGAATAGCGTGAAGGAGTATTCTTCCAGCTTGCCCCCAAATCAACATTTACTTGAATATCTTTGGTAAATAAATAAGCTCCTCCCAAACGCATTATTTGGTCGCTGTAATAACCACTTTGGATACCTTCAGACTCTGCGAAAATACTGAAACGACCGTTGTCCAAGTTATGCGTAAGTGTAAGAATATACCCAAATTCAGGATATTTACTCAAAAACCGATTCGCGATTAAATTTCCTACCAAAACTACTCTCGGAAGAGGCTCACTTTGGAGAGAAACTACCACTTTAGGCGAAAGCATATCTACTTCATCGTAGAAATAACGTTTGTTAGGCAAAAAATTCATACCTGCATAAACTCCCACAGCAGGAATAAGATTTCTCCAACGAAATGAATTATTGGCTTTCCAGCTGTAAATGTTAGGTTTATCGTCTGTTTTAGGTGTGTAGACCAAATATTTAGCTCCAATGGTATTATTTACAAAACCAAAGTTATTACTTCGTTCACTAATAAAACGATAATAGTGTACGTGGTCATAGGCTGCGGTTCCGTTAAGCATTAATTCTAATCTATCGGAGAGAATTCCGTAGCGAACGGAATAGTTTAGCCCAACGATGCTCATGTCTGTAAAAGTCTGTTTGTGATTACGTTGCTCGAACCACAAGCCTCCTTCGAATTGTAATACGCGTCCACCTACCGAATAAGCTCCTTGTGAATTACCAGGTAGGTTTGAATTGATAATCTCGGTGTATTGCCCCCAAATTGAGGTGGACAAACTACCCATTACGAATGCTAAAAGTAAACGTTTCATTGTTAGAAGTATAAAAAAGAAAATAATTGATATGATTTGATTTTTCTTTTATTTCAAGTGCAAAGATACTTTTATCCTCCAAAAAAACAATATTTTTTTCATAAAAAGAAAATAAAATATTGAAAATTACAATTTTGTGATTTTATTTTGAACAGAATTAAAGTGTATTATTCAGATAACTTTTTTGAATTTTACTGTGTAAATTTCATTTATAGATTGTTCCTTGTCAATTATTTTTATATTTTTGCTCCAAACTAAATATAGCATATCAAAATGATTACAAAAGCCTCTTTAGAAGGATTTATCGGAGTTTTACTGACTATCATACTCATTATTATGGGGTTACGGTTATTGTTGCGATTTTTGGCTCCGTATATGATGCGATATTTTATAAAAAAAGTGGAACAAAAGTTCGGGGAACAGTTTCAACAATCTCAAAATCAGCATCAAAACCCATTCAAACAGCAATCAGAAGGAAAACAAACTATAGATACGAACAACGCTCAATCTCAAAATCCGCAATCTAAAAAGAAAGTAGGAGAGTATATTGATTTTGAGGAAGTTGATTAATTTTTATATTTTGAATTTTCTAACTTGAAATTATAAAAAGTATGAAACATATTTTTCAAAGAATGTTACCACATTTGGTGGTTGTGGGGTTGTTTGCGGTGATAGCTTTGGCGTTTTTTTACCCAGTTTTGCAGGGCAAAACTATTTTTCAGAGCGATATTGTCCAATACACGGGAATGGCTAAGGAACGCAACGATTTCCGAAAGTCTGAAAATCAAGAGTCGTACTGGACAAATAGTGCCTTCGGAGGGATGCCAACCTATCAGCTCGGAGCGAATTATGACTATGATTTTATAAAAAAAATAGATAAAACCATTCGCTTTTTGCCACGTCCTGCGGATTATCTATTTCTCTATTTTATAGGGTTTTACGTCTTATTACTTACACTAAAAGTCGATATGCGAACCGCCTTTTTAGGCTCGGTGGCGTTCGGACTTTCTACCTATCTGATAATCATTTTGGGCGTGGGGCATAATGCCAAGGCTCACGCTATTGGCTATTTTGCTCCAGTTTTGGCAGGTATTTTATTGATTTTCAGGAAGAAATACCTCTGGGGCGGACTGCTTACCGCTTTCGCTTTGGCTCTCGAAATCAATGCCAATCACTTTCAAATGACGTATTATTTGATGCTTTTGGCTCTTATTTTTGGCGGATTTATGTTGTATAAAGCATTCAAAAACAATACGTTAAACGATTTTTTAAAAGCTACGGCGGTACTCGTGGGGGCAGTCGTTTTGAGTTTGCTTACCAACGCCACGTCCTTGTTGGCAACGCAAGAATACACCCAATGGAGTACACGCGGAAAGTCGGAATTAACCATTTCGCCCGAAGGAACTCCAAAGGTAAATAGCGGATTATCAAGAGAATACATTACGGAATACAGCTACGGATTGGCAGAATCGTTAAACCTTATCGTGCCGAGATTGTTCGGAGGGTCGAATAATGAAGCCTTGGGCAAGGACTCGCACACCTACGAATTTTTGGTACAACAAGGCGTTCCTGCCTCACAAGCCTTAGAGTTTGCCAACGGATTGCCTACCTATTGGGGCGTTCAGCCCATAGTTGCCGCACCAGCCTACATCGGGGCGATTGTGTTTTTTCTTTTCGTTTTGTCGTTATTTTTGGTGAAAGGCTATAAAAAATGGTGGCTTTTGGCAGGAAGTTTTATGGCATTATTGCTTTCTTGGGGGAAAAATTTCGGTGTTTTGACCGATTTAATGATAGATTATTTTCCGTTGTACGACAAATTCCGTGCGGTGTCGTCCATTCAAGTCATTTTGGAATTGTGTGTACCTGTTTTGGCAATGCTCGGATTGTACCAATTCTTAAAAAATACGCCTGAGGAAAACAAAAAACCGCTAAAATATACCGTTTTCATTGCTTTTGGTGTGATTTTGTTACTGTTTTTAGCCAAAGGATTTTTCGATTTTGAGGGTGTGAACGATGCCTTGTACGAGCAATATTACGGAAGGGAAGTTATCGAAAAAATTAAAGAAGACCGCCAATCGATGTACGTTACTGATTTGCTTCGTACAGCCTTTTTTATGTTGTGTACTGTATTGATTTTGAGTTTGTTCCAATACGGAAAGATTTCAAAAGTGGTTTTGCAAGGAGCATTGTTGGTGCTTATCGGATTGGATTTGGGTGGCGTTGCGAAGCGGTATGTAAGCGACAAAGATTTTGTGCCTACACGCCAAATGGAACAGCCTTTTGAAGCCACACCAGCCGATAATATGGTGCTGGAAGACACCTCCGTTTATCGTGTGTACGAACCGCAAGTGGGTATCAATGGGGCAAGGACTTCATATTTTCATCATTCGATAGGCGGATACCACGCGGCAAAGCCAAAACGTTTGCAAGAATTGTTTGAATATCAGATTTCTAAAGGAAATATGGCTGCACTTAATATGCTGAATGTGAAGTATATACTGATGCAAAACGAGAAAGGGCAGGTGCAACCGATGCAAAACGAAAATGCGTTGGGCAACGCTTGGTTTGTGGAGAAAATCACGCCTAAAAGCACCAATGATGAGGTGATGCAAACGCTTTCGGATTTTGACCCTAAAACGGAAGCGGTGGCGTTGGCAAAAGATATTGAAAATCTGGCATTTAAGCAATCGGTGGTGGATAGTACGGCTACAATTTCGCTCAAGAGCTACCAACCGAACAAATTAATATATGAAACTGATAATCAGCAAAATGGGTTTGCTGTATTTTCTGAAATGCACTATCCGCACGGCTGGACAGCGACTTTGGACGGAAAGCAAGTGCCTTACTACCGAGTGGATTACCTTTTGCGAGGAATGGAAGTTCCTGCGGGTAAACATACGATTGTTTTTGAGTTTCAGCCAGAAGTGGTGTCCCAAGGTACAAAAATAGCCTTAGCAGGAAATATTTTATTGATAATGTGGGTATTAGGAGCTGTTTTTCTGCAATGGAGGAAGAAAGGAGAATAGAAAAATATTAGTAGAGATGAATTATATTAATCGAATATAGTTTGCCTCTACTTATTTATATGTATTTGTGGTAGAAAATAACTCCACAGGAGGGCGATAATTTACACCTTGTTCTAATAAATAGTTGAGTTGGAAGTGTAATTTTTTGGTAAAATATTCCCAACTGCGATTAGGCATTTGTGTCCAACCAGCTTCTGATAGAGCCAATGCACGAGGATAAGTCATATAAAAAGCTCTAAATAAATCTTTTACACTTTCTCCCCAAAGGGTAGCTTCTACTCCGAATATGTATTTTTCTTCCTCTTCTTTATTTAATGAAAAAGCGGGATTGAACTCATAGACGCGTTCCAAACTCAAAGTCGGCATCCAGTTGACGTTAGGTAGGTCATCTTTCCATTGTGGATAGTCAAAATATGTATATTCACCAGGCGAACAAATCACTTTGAAGTCATCTTTTTTGGCTCTTTCCAAAACTTGAGGTGTAGTGTTATAACGCCATAAATACATTATGCTGTTTTTAGGATATTTAGGGGTTTCTAACTCAAACCATAATAAAGGTTGCTTATTATTTTTTGTTAAAGATTCATTGACTCTTGAAAAGAAATAACTTACTAATTGATGATTGTTAGTTATCCGTAATTTGTCTTTTAATTCTTGTACTGATTTGGTTTCGAGCCATTTATCAAGCGGGGCTTCATCGCCTCCAATATGAAAATATTGACACGGAAATACAGCTGAAAGTTCCGTAATTACATCATCAATAAACGTAAATACATTTTCTTTTGACACGCAAAGTAAATTTTTAGAAACTCCAGCAGTAGTGCGTACATTGATGATAGTATCATTACAACTTAGCTCAGGATAAGCTGCAATGGTAGCATCACTATGTCCTGGTACATCAAATTCAGGAATGATTTGCACATTTTGTTCCAACGCATATTGTACAAGTTCTTTCATTTCATTCTGAGTGTAAAATCCTTCATTATTACGTTTACTTCCTTCGAAATTAGTTCGTTTTGAGCCTATTTCAGTAAGTTTTGGATATTTTTTGATTTCTATACGCCAACCTTGGTCATCAGTTAGGTGTAAATGTAAAAAATTAAACTTATACTGAGCCATTATATCGATGTATTTTTTCAAATCATCTATTTTCCAATAATGTCGGGCAGGGTCTATCATTAAAGCCCGATACGCAAAACGAGGTGTGTCATTGATTTTCATACAAGCAATGAAATTCTGATGATTGTATTTTGCAGCTGCGACCAATTGTTTGAGTGTTTGTACAGCATAGAATACACCTGCTTTTTCTTTTGCTTCGATAGTAATTTTTTTTGGCTGAATATGAAGTATATAGCTTTCTTTATTTTGAATTGTTTTGTTTTTTTGGATAGAGATAATTAGTCGGGAAGTATTTTTTTTCGAAGGTGGTAAAAAAGATAATTCTTTTTGTATAGAAAGAAAATTTTCTTCGATTTCAAAAGAGATATTTCTATCAAAGTAACAAATTCCTTTTTCAAAAGAAATTTGATTTGGCTGGGGTACCACCGAAATATTTTGAGCCGTAATACCTATTATAAAAGAGAAAAACAAGGTGTAAAATAATTTCATAACTATTTGTTTTTTAGCTAACTATGAACATTGTTAAAGTTCGGTTGCCCAGATAAGGCTTAACTTTTATAGTGGAATAAGTTCGTTTAAGTTGATTTCATCGGTTAGTTCGATAATGCTAATAGCATAACCTCCTGCAGGAACTGACTTGATTTTCAGCGTAGTTTCAGCTGAAACAATTCCTTTGCAAATAGTGTATGCTTGTGGATTATGCTGATAGTCTGCATCAGGAGCATCACTATATATCGTGGCAACATATTGTTTTTCAGTATCTAAGAAGTCTAATTTTATTTCTGAGTAAAAACAATGGTATCCCGCTACATTACCTATAAACCAATTATTGGAATTTTTAGCTTTTCTGGCTATAGTAATGTATTCACCAGGTTCGGCTTCTAAATAAATACTTTTGTCCCAATCCACAGCTACATCTTTGATGAATTGGAAAGCATCCAAAAATCGCTCGTAATTTTCAGGTAAATCGGCAGCCATTTGCAAAGGACTGTACATCGTTACATACAGAGCCAATTGATTACATAATGTGGAATTGACACGTGATGTATTTTCAGGATTGATATTGCTTATTTGCATTTCAAAAATCCCTGGTGTGTAGTCCATAGGTCCACCCATTAGCCGAGTGAAAGGCAATACTGTCGTATGGTTAGGTTGATTTCCTCCAAAGGCTTGAAATTCAGTTCCTTTGGCAGACTCTTGTGCAAGTAAATTAGGATATGTTCTATGCAAACCAGTTGGATGAACAGATTCGTGAGCGTTTACCATAATTTTGTATTCTGCAGCTTTTAGAATGACATATAGATAATGATTTACCAGCCATTGCCCATAATGATGCTCTCCTCGCGGGATAATATCACCAACATAGCCACTTTTTACAGTATTATAACCATTATTTACCATAAATTGATACGCTTTATCCAAATGGCGTTCGTAATTTCGGATAGAACTTGATGTTTCATGGTGCATTTGTAGCTTCATATTTTTGCTATGAGCGTATTCGTTTAGCATTTTTACATCAAAATCAGGATAAGAGGTTACAAAGTCAAACACAAAATCTTTTGATTTACCAAACCAATCTTCCCAACCTACATTCCAGCCTTCTACGAGTAATTGTTCAAATCCGTGTTTAGAAGCAAAGTCGATATAACGTTTTACATTTTCATTATTTGCCCCGTGTTTGCCGTTGGGAGGAAGTGTCGCAAAATCAGTAATACCAAGTTGTACACTTGAAGCATCGGAATACGCCCATGTGCTTTTGCCTGTAATCATTTCCCACCAGACACCCATATACTTAATAGGCGTAATCCACGAAGTGTCGTCAAACGCACAAGGTTCATTGAGGTTGAGTATCAATCTGGAAGATAAAATATTACGTGCATCATCACTAACAATAATGGTACGCCAAGGTGTTTTGAACGGAGCTTGGATATATCCCTTATTTCCTTGAGCATCAGGGGTAAGCCATGTTTGAAAAACGAAGTTATAATCGTCAAAATTCAAATTCATAGCCGAATAATCAACCAACGCTGCTTCGTGAATATTGATGTAAAGTTTGCCGTGATTTGATTTGAGCATTAATGGAGTTTGTACCCCTGTTTCTGAAAAAACTTTTTGTGAGGCGTTAAAAGTTACAGCTGTGCTATGTAATTTTCGTATTTCGGAGAGATGAGAAACGGTGTAATCGTACTCCTGAGTGTCGTAATCACCAGCTATCCACCATGCTATAAAGTCCTCAGGCATAGCAAATTGAGTCTTTTCTTCTTTAATAACAAAATGTGTTAGACTTTCTTGTTCAGGGAATTCATATCGAAAGCCCAATCCGTCATTAAATAAACGAAATTGAATGATTAAGGTTCTATTTGTAATTTCTTGAAAAAGAACAACTTTCATCTCGTTGTAATGATTCCGAATTTGTTTTTCTTCGCCCCAAACAGGTTCCCAAAACTCATCGAAAGTAGCAAAATGAGCTGCGCTAAATTTGAAATTATTATGTAAAGAACTATTGATATAAGTGTCGTAATGATGCGTGTCGGCTTTTATTTCCAATCCCAAAAGGCTGGGTTTTATGATTTCTCTTTCTTTGTAAACAAGTGAATATAAGGGTTTTCCGTCTTGTATCCAAAAGTACAAATTTAGATTTTCATCAGGAGATTTTAAATGTTGTGTATTCATTTGATTTGTTGCAATTAAGGCTGAAATTATTAATGTTTACAGCTTGTAAATTATTGATTTTTAGCTGTATATATTATTGTTTCCAGCGTAGACTTTCCATAATACGGCGTACATCTTTTTCTAAATAGCTACTCGCAGGCTGAATAGAATCGTAATTAGGCACAACTTTGAAGTAAACTGAGCCAGAGATAAAATTTGAAATACTATCAGTTACATAAAATTGAGCTTGTGAAGCTGCATTTCCGTATACTTGGTAGAACATTCCGTACACACGTGTAGTATCGTTCATAAAAAGTGTCGAAGCTATGTTATCAGCTTTAATTGTGTGGTCATACGTAAACTTTTGAGCATCACGAAGCAGATTGCGAATGTTATTATTTACTTTCTTGTAAGATAAATAGATAGTAGCTTTCATTTCGGGATATTCAATGTCCAAATCACAAGAATTTTTCTTTTGTTTCACTTTTGAAATCGAATTTACATCGAAAGAAAAAGGACATAATTGATTATCATTATGCGATTGATAATTCGCTTTAGGATACTCCAATCGAAGTCCAGCTTTAGGTTTGGGTAGCGTATCTGTTTCACACGAAATGATTAAAAATACGCTGATTATCAAATAAATGTATATGTTTTTTTTCATTTTGAAAATCTAATTAATTTCAGTCTTACGGACTTTGATTTGCTTAATTCGCTTTTTGTCGAATGCTTCCACAGTAAAAGTATAATTTACAAAGGGAATTGGAATGTTTTTTTGAGGAAAATTTCCTGCTACCTCTAATAGAAATCCAGCCAAGGTTTCAGCTT
>JAUNHN010000018.1:14382-25591 GCA_030523915.1 Capnocytophaga sp.
GCTTTTCTTCAAAGATAAGTTCCTCTTCATCAGAGAATTGAAGGATTCTGTAAAAGTCCTTCAACGCAGTTTTTCCTTCAAATATAAAAGTGTTATTGTCTATTTTTGAGTAAGTTACATCTTCATCGTCAAATTCATCATTGATGCTCCCTACGATTTCTTCAATGATATCTTCGAGGGTTATGATTCCGCAGGTGCCTCCATATTCATCTACGACTACGGCAAGATGTATTTTCTTTTCTTGGAATTCGCTTAATAAATCATCTAATTTTTTATTTTCAGGTACAAAAAAAGCCTTACGTTTAACGCTAACCCACTCAAAATCAGTTTTTTCTATATGAGGGAGTAAATCCTTAATATAAATAACTCCTGTGATATTATCAATGCTTTCTCCATAAATTGGGATACGCGAATATCCTAATTTTATGATTTCAGCGAGTAGTTCTTGGAAAGATAATTCTTCGCTTAAAGCGAAAATATCAATTCGTGGAATCATCACCTCTCGTGTTTCTGTATTTCCGAATGAAACAATACTTTCGAGGATTTTCTTTTCTTCATGTGTAGTGTCATCTTCAGAGGCAAGTTCCAGAGCCTGAGATAATTGACCAATGGAAATATTACTTGATTTTTTTCGTAATCGCTTCTGAATCCATACCGTAAAGGCTTTCATCGGAAGGCTTAAAGGTGAAAAAAGTGTATCAAGCAAATAAATAGGATAAGCTATTTTATAAGCGAATGATACGTTGTTACGATTGGCGTATATTTTCGGAAGAATTTCGCCACATAATAGAATCATAAAAGTAACAACTCCGATGTCCAAAATGGCTCGGAGCAAATCACTTTCTATACCAGCAAAAATAAAATTGCCCAAATCAACAAATAGTAAGACAATAGAAATATTTACCAAGTTATTGGAAATCAATATTGTAGCCAAAAGTTTTTTGGGATTATCAAGTAATTTTGCAATGATTTTGCCAGAAGGCGATTTGCTTTCTTTGGCGGAATTCACTTCCGTAGAAGAAAGCGAAAAAAGAGCTACTTCCGAACCCGAAATTAGTGCGGAACAGCATAAAAGAATAAAAAATGCAACAAACTGCACGATAATTTCAAAATCGGGCATCGTAAATTGCAAAGCAGTTAGGTTAAAAACTGCTGTGAAACTTGAAAATAAACTAAGGGGAGGCTCTGCGTCCAAATTTTTATAAATTAATTAAACAATATCAAAACCCCGATTTATCGGGATAGCTACGCTACTTCGTAACCAAAATCAAATGAAATAAAACTCTTAAAATGGTAGATTTTCATCTTCTTTATTATTTGGTGTAGTAGGCTGATTATAAGGTTGTTGGCTGTCTCTGCGATTCGGTAATAGGTTTATGTCTGTTGCGTGAATTTCAGTAGCATAACGCATCGTACCATCTTCGGCTTGCCATTGACGTGTTTTTATTCTGCCTTCAATGTAAATAATATCGCCTTTAGTCGTATATTTTTCTATAATTTCTGCTAATTTGTTGCGAACTACAATGGTATGCCAATCAGTTTCGGTTACTTTTTCATTGGTACTTTTGTTTGTGTATTCTTCATTAGTAGCCAATGGAAAACGCCCGATGCAATTCCCTCCTTCAAAGTAAGTTAGTTTGATATTATCGCCTAAACGTCCGATAAGTATCACTTTATTAAGTGTTCCATTCATAGTTAATTAGGTTTTTAATTTTCCCCAAAAGTAGGATTAATTTTTTAAATTCCAAAATTCTTTAATGAAATTTGCGGTCAAAGCCGAAACAGGAAATGATGTAATTTGCTTAATATCAATATTTTTGCTATGAATTTTTTCAGTTTCAATAATCCAAAATCGGGTAATAATATGCTGATGTGATAATTTATGTATGATAGGCTTTTCGTATGGAATGTAAATTATTGAAAATGAGTATGATAAATCATTTAATTTATGAATTAATTCTTCTTTAGAAATTTCCTTATTGCTTTCGATAAGAGGGAACTCATAAAGCCCTTGCCAGATGTCTTTTTCGGTGCGTTTTTCTAAAGAAGTAAATCCTTGATTATCAATAAAAACTAAATAGTTAAAATATCTTTTTCGGATTTTTAGTTTTCCATTTTTCTTAGGAAGTTCTTGTACTTTTTGTGATAGATATGCGATACAATCTTCTGAAAATGTGCAAGATATACAATCAGGTGATTGAGGTTTACATTGTAATGCTCCAAAATCCATAAGTGCTTGGTTATAGATTCCAGCATTTTTATTGTCTAATAAATTGGTTGCCAACTCTTTAAATAATGAAATTCCTTCGGAGGTATCAATAGGAGTCTCAATTCCAAAAACACGAGCCAAAACACGATATACATTGCCATCTACCACCGCACAAGGTTCAGAGTAACAGATAGATGCGATAGCACTTGCGGTGTAATCACCCACGCCTTTTAGCTTGATAAGTTCGCTGTATGATTTTGGGAATGTACCATTAAACTCAAAGGCTATTTTTTTAGCAGAATGGTGTAAGTTTCTGGCACGTGAATAGTATCCCAAGCCTTGCCAAATTTTTAAAACCTGTTCTTCGGGGGCATTTGCCAAGTCAAAAATAGTAGGAAAATTCTCTATAAATCGGAGGTAGTAGGGAAGTCCTTGAGTTACACGCGTTTGTTGCAAAATTACTTCAGATAACCAAATGTAATAAGGTTCTTGAGTTCTACGCCAAGGTAAATCTCGTTTTTGGAAGTCATACCATTTTATGATTTTGAAACGAAAAGTCTGAAAATCCAAAATTAAAAGTTAAAGTTTTGAAAGTCAAAATTTTATGAAATAAATATCAACAGAATTCTGGTAATATAACCTTGCCAAGAATAAATTTTGACTTTCTATCAGAATTATTCTCCTTTTTTCTCTATTGATGTAGAATCACTTTTGTTTTCTTCTTTTGAAGCATCTTTAAATTCTTTGATGCCACTTCCTAATCCTCGCATCAATTCAGGAATTTTTTTTCCTCCGAAAAGTAAAAGAAGTACAACTACAACAAGGACTATTTGCCAAGGACCTATCATCCCTAAAAATATACTATTAGCTAACATATTATGGTTCTTTTTTGTGCAAATATATGAATTTATTTTTTAAAAACTGGAATTAGCAATTTTTTATTTTTAAATAAAAATAACTAACTGTATTTCAATAATTTATTTTACAAAATTCATCGAAATTACGAAATGCTTTCCGTCTACTTTGAGGGTTTGTTCCCAAATCATAGTTCTTGCCGAAAGATGAACTAACTGAAAAACAATACCTTGTGAGGTTTCAGATTGATATTTTTCGTCCGTAGGCTTTAATGCAAAATCATAATATCCTGAAGTTTTGTCTTTATTTTGAATTACAAAAACAAAATTTCGCTCACCGATAGAACAGTCATTATTATTGATTCGATACGTTCCACGATTATTTTCGGGAATAAAATCCCATACACTACCTTCAAAACAATCCTTCGAAGTGTCGTTAAGTAAGGTTACTTCATATTTTTCTTTTTGGTTGTACGTAACCGATTCCAAAGTCCATTTGCCCTCTATTACTTTTTGTGGAACTTTTGTTTCTCCACTATGTTGTGAAGAAGGTAATAAACTTCCGCAAGAAGCTAATAATAAGGTAAGTAACGAAAATATTATTTTTTTCATATTCAAAATTTAATGATTATTAAATCAAGTACGTAGCTACAAAGTTACAATATCTTTCTAAGAACCTACTATAATTAACTAAATATTAACAAGTGTAAAGCCTCAAAAATAGTATAAAAAGGAGCTAATTTTTTTTTGTTAAAATTGGAAATAAATAAATGGTTGAGCTCCGCTGGAAGCAGTTGCATATACTACCCAAAATACAAAAGCCACAGTAAGGGCTTTCAACGGAAGCGGAGTTCGTTCAAATGTATTTTTTAGTTTCTCATTTAAACTCGCAGGGAAGAAATGCCAAACAAAACCTATCAGCAAAAGCAAAAATACATTTTTGTAGCCTTGAACGATAATTATCCATTGTTCCCAATTGAAAGTTAAATTTCTGATATTGTGAATGATATTCATCGCTATTTCAAAATCACGGGAACGGAAAAAAATCCAACAGAAAGCTACAAAATGAAATGTGATAAACACAAAGAAGCCTTTTGATAATTTGCTTCCAAAAGTTTTCTTTTCAGGATTTTTGTTGGGAAATAGCTCAAGAAAAGTTTTGTGGATAGCCAAAGCCATTCCGTGTAAAGCTCCCCAAACGATAAATCGTAAACTCGCTCCGTGCCACAACCCTCCGAGTAGCATCGTGGTAAGCTGATTGAAATTTGAAAAAACTGTTTTTTTCTTATTTTTTGAAGCAATCAAACTGATTCCAAAAATTAAAATTGCCGAAACAGCAATGATTAGCGGAATGTTACTATTATTAAGTTCAGAATATCCCCATATCAAAATTGATATAAAAAATACAGTAGGGAAGAAGTAGCCCCAGAAAGTGCCTTTGCGATTTCCTCCTACCGAGATGTATAAATAATCTTTTAGCCAAGTAGAAAGCGAAATGTGCCATCTACGCCAGAATTCGGTAATGTTTTGTGATTGGTAAGGTGTACGGAAGTTAATAGGTAAGCTAAAACCCATAAGCAAAGCTAACCCGATTGCCATATCTGAATACCCCGAAAAGTCGCAATAAATTTGCAATGAATAGCCATAAACAGCCATTAGGTTTTCAAATGAAGTATAACTATTTGGAGAATCAAAAACCCTATCTACGAAATTAAGCGAAATGTAATCAGATATGACAGCTTTTTTCAATAATCCTCCAATGATAAGAAATAAAGCCCAAGAAGTTTCCTGTCGAGTAAGTTCTATCTTTTTGTAAATCTGCGGAATAAATTCTTTAGCTCGAACAATGGGACCAGCTACAAGCTGCGGAAAGAAACACACAAAAAACATAAAATCAAGAAACGATTTGGCAGGTTCTATCTCTCGTCGATATACATCAATTGTATAGCTCATCGTTTGGAACGTATAGAATGAAATTCCGATAGGGAGAATGATGTCCTGAAAAGCCAAGCTGCCTTGAAAAAGATTGTTAAAACTATCAATCAAGAAATTGGTATACTTAAAATAACCCAGCATTCCCAAATTCGTAACCATACTTATCACTAAGAAAAATTTCCGTGTGCGAGGGTCATTATTTTTATGAATTTGTCCTGCAAAATAATAATCCATCAATGATGAGATTATTAGTAATACAAAGTAATTTCCTCCTGCTTTGTAGTAAAAAAATAGCGAAAACAGAATTACATATACCGTACGGAAATGAGTGTGTTTTTTAGTGATAATGTACACCAAATAGAATATCAAAAACATTCCCAAAAATAATCCGCTGTTAAAAAGTAGAGGATTATTAGGGTCATAGGTAAACCAGCTTTTTACTTGTTGTGAAGTAAAACTGAAATTCTCAAAAATCCAATTTTGTAAGGCTGCTATTTCCAATGTTTTTCTGGCTTATTTGTCTGTAATTAATTTTATTTTTTTTTGATGAAATTTATTGATTTTCAGTCTAATATATTATTTTTGATTTTTCGTAATTATTCATAAGAGACTCGAAAAATAAAGCACCTTGTTCCTCATAGCCATTGGCGGTGTAGTGAATACGGTCTTTGGCGATTAAATTAAGGTTGATAAGGCGTTGCATAGCGTTTTGCCCTCCCATTGCTTTGAATAAATTAAAAGCTGCGTAATTGTTTGAAAATGAGTTGATTGTTAGAGTTTCGGCGTATTCTGCTACTAACGAATTTTCACTTTGGTTTCTAAGAAGCGATGGGGGAGGTGAGGTTAAAATCATTGGAGCTTGTCCGTAATTGTTTCGGATAGCTTCGATGAATTTTTCTATTTGTATATGAAAATTAACGGGAGTAACTCTTCCGAAAGTTTCATTTGTACCTAATGATATGATGATAAGGTCTGGTTCTAAGGCTTTTAACTGCTCAAAGAACAGTTTCGATTTATTATAATCCGAAAGGTGAACCCCGTTGACTCCTATATTATGGTAAATAATCCCACTTTGGTTATTTTCAAGTACAATTCCGTTGAGAGTAAAATTAGTACTCTGTGGATTAGGTGTTAGATAAATTTTATCCGAAACCTCCAAATTTTCATACATATAATAACTGAAAGGGGATTTCGGTGTAGCGGTCAGGATATTGAACTCCGAAAGGTTGATAGGTTTAGTTTCTATTTCGGTAGTAGGGATTTTTAATGTAGCTCCTATTATTATTTTGTTGCTTTTCAGGTTGTTAGCAGATTGTATTTTAGCAACCGTTGTTTTGTATTTTTTGGCAATAGCGTATAGCGTTTCTCCTTTTTGGATTTTGTGAGAGATGGTTTTGGGCTGGCTTGGTTTGAGAGCTACACTCCCTTGATTGGTAGCTAATTCAAATGATTGCTGATTATTAGGAGTGATGATTTTCAGGGTGTTAAAGCTGTATTTTTTATTTTGAACCTCAATTTCAATTAAGAAGTTTTTTTTGTTGGTAGTAAACGAATACCCTGAAAGCCCAATGTTACTAAAATTTTTAGCTTCAGTAATTCGTTGGTTATCCCAAGAAATATTTGAGGAAAAACGTATGTTACGTCCTCCGTTAGTTCTCATTAGAGAATATGGGAAAACAAATCCCAGACCAGCATTGCCGAATCGCTCCTGAAATCGTTGGCGAATTAGATTTGTCATTGCATCAGATTGAATGTGCGAGTCGCCTATGTGAACGATGTTCAGTTTACGGTCTTTAAATGTTTCTAAAGCGTTAAGTTTTTCAAAAAAAGGTTTTAGAACGGCGTAATTATGTAAATTTTGATATTCAGATTCCGCAGATGAAGCCTCCAGAGAAATCGAATTAGTGTCTAATGCAGCTATTTGATGATAGCTCATATCAGGAGGAATTTCGTTTGAAATGGAGATGTTTTTAGTTGTAGAGATATTGGCTTGTGAATAAAATATACGAAATATTTGAAGGTAAAGCAACAAAACTGCTGCTACCAAAGAAATAAATCCAATTGCTTTTATAATTTTTTTCTTCATTTTTAGTGTTTTAACTCGAAAAGACTTCTTTGTAATGTCATTTTTTAGTAAGAAACGAAGGAAAAAGGCAAATATTATTCCATTTTTTCTGATTTTTCCTCTTTTTCTTGTTTCGGAACAAAATTTTGTTCACTTTTTACTTTGGAAGAATCTTTCGAGAGTTTGGTTTGAGTTGAATCCTTTTGGATTTCAGTATGAGTGATTTCGTTGTTAGTTTCTTCTGTATGTGTTTCATTTTGAACGTTTTTTGATGATTTTTTGTACGACTGTTTAAATAGTTCATATTCTTTCATCAATTCGTCATAAATAAGTCGGGCTATTTTTTTAGAGCCTCGTGCATTAAAGTGTGTATAATCCTTTGTTGCCAAAATAGGTTCAGATTCTACCCACTTTACCATAGAACCTTCACCGCCCATCAATTGGAACAAATTGATGAACCCTGATTGCGTCTCTTCAGCATATTTTTTTTGAGCATTTGCAAGCGGAATTACAGCCAAATCGGTTTTCATTTCCGTTTCATATTTGGTAGCTTTATCGGCAGTTGAGATGATAAGAATGGAGGCTTTGGGGAAACAAGCCTTTAATTGTTGAACCACTTTGGTCATTCCTTTTACATACCAAGAGTAATTTAAACTCCCATAATTCAGTACATTAGCTCCAAAATGCAATACAATTAAATCATATATTCCTAAATTTTTCTCAAATTTCTGCATCAGTGGAGCGTTCAATAATGAAAGAGGTAATCCTGAATTTCCTCGACTCGAAAAGTTATCTATATGAATCCCTTTGTTATTATCTGAATTGATTCCGTATATAGGAATAGAATCAATATTTGTGAATCGAAGTCGTACTCTTTTTACGTTATCATCAGATAATTTTAAAGCATTTAGTGTTTTGTTGGAATTCAGAGGTTTGGTTATTTTGGTAGTGTCGTTATTGAGTAAAATTTCTACTGTTGCTTTTGGGTTGCCAGAAGCTCCGTAGAAAAGTGTGGGGTTGTAAAGTTCAGAAATGTGCTTTTGGGAAGAGGCTTTATATTCCACCCAAGCTGTTCCTGTTGAATCTTTTACAGACGAAACTCTACCACTAACGCCAAAAGGATATTTTGGTTTTTTTACATTTACAAAGGATTGAGTTTTCCAATTCTGTGAGTATGAATGTCTGATACTTGCTCGTGTAGCTGCTGATTCAGAGGTAATTGGTACAAATCCAACACCCAAACCACCAAATACATCTTGGAAAAGCTGACGTAAATCTTGTACGATGAAATCGCCATCAGTCATTGAATCTCCAAAATAGCCAATGCGGATTTTTCCCTCGCCTAATGATTCCAGTTTTTCTAATTTTTCAAAAAAAAGATTGAGGTATTTATGATTTTCAGCTGTAATAATAGTATCTAAATAAATCTCTGTTTGAGCGATGGAATCGGTTGTTTTAGAGGTGCTTGTACCAGAAATAGCTTCGAGCATTAGGCTATCGACCACCACATTAGTAGTAGGAAGTGAGGCATCAGGAAAGATGCGTTTAGGCAAAAATTCTTTAAGTCCTATAAAAAATAGGGCTGCAAGAAAAACAATGCTAAAGGCTTGCCTAAAATATGAAGTGTTCACGAAGTATTTGTTATTTTTGGGGTGCAAAAGTAATAATTTCTGTGGATTTTACAATATCTTTTTTTGTAAAATAAATGTGATTTCATTTGATTTTAATTTGTAAATATTTGATAGTTAATGTATTGCGTGTTTTTTAAAAAATATTATTGAAAAATAAGTGTTAATTTTATTTTCGGGATAAAAAAATACTGTATCTTTGTCCCGTATTTTATTTTAATCTTATGTAACTATGGGGATAATAATTAATTACGTTATTATTGTGGTTTATTGTTTGGCATTGGTTCTTATATTTTTGTATAGTTTGTCAATGTTAAATTTATTGGTTAATTACCTAAAACATAAAAAGCAAAATAGCGATGCACCCAAATACAGCCTACTCGACCCAAAAGAAATTCCGTATGTAACTATTCAGCTTCCACTTTACAATGAGAAGTATGTAGTAAAACGTTTGCTGGAGAACATTGCACAGTTAGAATATCCTAAAAATAAATTGGAAATTCAGGTTTTGGACGATTCTACAGATGAATCTGTTATAGAAACAGCTGAAATCATTGAAAATTTGCAAAAAACAGGTTTGGATATTCAACACATTCGCCGAACAGACCGCAAAGGATTTAAGGCAGGGGCTTTGAAAGAAGGTACAGCCATAGCCAAAGGAGATTTTATTGCTATTTTTGATGCCGACTTTATGCCACAACCTGATTGGCTCAAAAAGACGGTCATTTATTTCAAAGACCCAGAAATAGGCGTAGTACAGACCCGTTGGGGGCATTTAAATCGCGATTATTCTATTTTAACAAAAATACAAGCCCTCGCATTAGATGTTCATTTTACATTAGAACAAGTAGGACGCAATTCCAAAGGTCATTTCATTAATTTTAATGGAACGGCAGGCATTTGGCGTAAAGAGTGTATTTACGATGCAGGAAATTGGGAAGGAGATACCCTTACAGAAGACTTGGATTTGAGCTATCGAGCTCAACTTAAGAATTGGAAATTCAAGTACTTGGAAGATGTAGAAACTCCAGCAGAACTTCCTGTAGTGATTTCGGCTGCACGTTCACAACAATTCCGTTGGAACAAAGGAGGGGCAGAGAATTTCCGTAAGTCAGTTTCAAGAGTGCTTTCAGCTAAAAATATAGGTTTAAAAACGAAATTTCACGGTGTGATGCATCTTTTGAATAGTTCAATGTTCTTATGGGTGTTTATTGTTTCAATTCTTAGCGTACCAATGCTTTATATCAAAAATACTTATGGACATTTGGATTGGATTTTTCAGATAACAAGTTTCTTTATCCTTAGTACCATTATTTTATTTGTTTGTTATTGGGTAACTTATAAAAATTTACAAGGAAAAACATTTGATGACTTTTTGAGTTATATAAAACTTTTCTTTACGTTCTTTTCGGTGGCATTAGGCTTTTCATTCCATAATACGATTGCAGTGTTAGAAGGACATACAGGCAAGAAAAGTGAGTTTGTTCGTACTCCAAAATTCAATATTAGCACATTGTCCGATACTTGGAAGAATAATAAATACATTAATACGAAGCTGTCACCCAATATGATTTTTGAGTTTATGTTAATGTTGTACTTTATTTTTGGATTGTATAGTGCTATTAGGCTTAATGATTTTGGTATGTTTCCATTCCATTGTATGCTTACTTTAGGATTTGGTTTTGTGTTTTTTAAATCATTGACATCAAAGGCTTAAGCTAAAAATATAAAGTTTTCTTTTTTACATTTAGAAGAAATTGACATAATTCAAAAAAGTGTTTCTGTCTTAAAGGAACACTTTTTTGCTTTTTATATATGTCACAAAATTTTAAATAGTTTCTAAGGATTAAAATCTTTCATTTTTCCATTTTAATCTTTATTTTTGCTGAAATTTATTATATAATGAAAGTATTAGTGATTGATAACTATGATAGTTTTGTATTTAATTTGGTACATTACTTAGAGGAGTTAGGTTGTGAGGTTGTGGTAAAACGTAATGATCAACTTACGCTGGATGAGGTAGATACGTATTCCAAAATATTACTTTCACCAGGACCAGGGATTCCTGATGAGGCAGGACTTTTAAAACCAATTATAGAGCGATATGCTCCTACAAAAAGTATTTTTGGAGTATGCTTAGGGCAACAAGCTATAGGTGAAGTTTTTGGAGGTGTATTAACTAATTTGGATAAGGTTTTTCACGGAGTGGCAACCCCAGTGAGAGTGATAGAAGAGGATATTTTGTTTAGAAATATGCCAGAAACTTTTGATGTGGGGCGTTACCACTCGTGGGTGGTGCAGAATCCTTTACCAGAGGATTTGATAATCACTTCGGTAGATGAAAATGGGCAAGTGATGTCTCTTCGGCACAAAACTTATGATGTGAGAGGGGTGCAATACCATCCTGAATCGGTTTTGACTCCGTTAGGCAAAACTATTTTGAAGAATTGGATAGAAAATTAAAGTTTTTTCCTATTAATTGTTTTATAAAAAAACAACGATTTGTTTTTCAAATACT
>JAUNHN010000019.1 GCA_030523915.1 Capnocytophaga sp.
CAATTAGACTAACGTCTACATGAAGCCGAAGCATTAAAAACCTAAAAAAATTGAAAATCACGAATATCCTATATATAATTTGGTATACAATTATACCTTATTCTTCCTGAGTTTGTTCATTCACTATTTCTTTGGTATCCTTGTTTCCTCCTTTGGTATTCAGTATCATATAACCTAAAATACCACCTGCAATAGAAGCTACAAAAATTCCTATTTTGGCTTGATCCATATAAAGTGGAGTGTTAAATGCCAAAGTAGTTACAAATAACGACATCGTAAACCCGATAGCTGCCAAAAGTCCCAAACCAAACAAATTACGTATATTCATACCACGAGGGAAAGATGATAAACCCAATTTTATCATCAGCAATGTTGCCCCAACCACTCCTATTACTTTACCGAAGAACAATCCTAAAGCTACTCCCAGTGCCACATTTGTACTGAATAACTCACTTAGGTCGATAGAAAGCGACACACCCGCATTTGCTAAGGCAAATATTGGGATTACCACAAAGGTAACAAAAGGGTGCATTGCGTGTTCTAAACGTTGTAAAGGAGGAATAGACCGACGTGTATCTTTACTGACTTTCTCCAATAAATGCAATTGTTTTTCGGTAAGGGTAGGAATTTTGTGATTAGGGTCTAACCGTTTGAATTTCTTAAGATAACTCTGAATATTGTGTACAAATTCATTTTCTTTCATCTGTACATCGGCAGGAATCATAAAAGCAATAAGTACTGCCGCAATAGTAGCGTGAACTCCCGAAAGCAAAAATGCTCCCCAAATTACCGCTCCTACCAAAGCATAAAACAATACATGACGAATACCAATACGCTTACCTAAATAAAGTATAAATAAAAGTCCCAAACCGAGACCCAAGTTCGCCAATGAAATTTCAGTAGTATAGAAAAATGCAATTACCAAAACCGCTCCGAGGTCATCTACAATGGCAAGTGCTGTAAGAAATACCTTAAGTGTAAGCGGAACTCGATTGCCCAATAGATACAAAACACCTAATGAAAAAGCTATATCCGTTGCCATTGGAATTCCCCAACCGTTATGCACCTCACCAGATGAATTTAACGAAAAATAAATCAATGCAGGGACTATCATACCTCCGATAGCTGCTGCGATGGGTAGCATCGCTTCCCTTGGTCTGGACAACTCTCCCGCTACAATTTCGCGTTTAAGTTCAAGCCCCACTACGAAAAAGAACAATGACATCAATCCATCATTAATCCAATGATGTAAAGAATAATTCAAATATGTTTCTCCATCGAAGGTAAAACCAAAATGATGCTCAAAAAAATGAAAATAATGCTCTGACCAAGGTGAATTTGCTAAAAAAAGAGCCAAAATCACATTAGCTCCTAATACGATTCCTCCCGATTTTGCTTGACTTGTAAATTTATAAATAGGAGAAGTTAGCCTATCTATTAGTTTTTTTTCCATAAATTAAATTTTAGTGCGGTAAAGTTAACCTTTTTTATAACAAAATCAAATTTTTATCACAAAAATTTAAAATTTTATCTGAAAATTTCAGCGTATTAATTTATGTTATAAGAAGTTATCTCTCGTATAATTTTATCCATAAAAAAATGAATAGCAAACAAAATAGCCTACTATTCATCTTTTCTATAAAAATTTTGGCAGTGATATAAAAAGTATGATGATTTTGAGTGTAGTCGAAGCCTAATAAAATCCTAAGGCTTCGACTACGCTCAGCCTGACAGAATAAATATAGTTTTGCTTATATCACTTATTACCTTCTAAAAATTTTATACAATAATTACACTTTAAGGATTTCGGCTTCTTTCGCAGCCAAAATTTCTTCTACTTTTTTGATGTACTTATCTGTAAGTTTCTGTACGTTATCTTCGGCATCTTTTTTAATATCTTCCGAAGCCTCTACTTTTTTAATTTCTTTATTAGCTTCCTGACGAGCATTTCGCACACTAATTTTAGCATCTTCGCCCTCGCTTTTGGCTTGTTTTACCAATTCTTTGCGACGTTCTTCAGTAAGTGGTGGTACACTGATGATTACTACATCACCATTATTCATTGGGTTAAAGCCCAAATTAGCTATCTGAATGGCTTTTTCTATCGGCTGAATCATTTTCTTTTCCCAAGGCTGTATTGTAATGGTACGTGAATCAGGAGCACTTACGTTAGCCACCTGATGCAAAGGCGTTTGAGAACCATAATAATCTACAAAAACGCTTCCTAACATCTGCGGACTCGCCTTACCAGCTCTGATATTAGTCAAAGATTTATCCAAGTGAGCCAACGCATCTTGCATGGCTTCGGTTGTGCTTTCTAAAATGATATTTATCTCTTCGTTCATAAAAATTTCTTAAATTATTAATTAAAACTTGCTTTAAAATTGATTAATAAACTATTGGCAATTCACGATTGTTCCTACGTTTTCTCCTTGAACTACTTTTAGAAGATTTCCTTTTTTATTCATATCAAAAACGATAATAGGTAATTCGTTTTCTTGGCTAAGTGTAAAAGCGGTCATATCCATTATTTTTAAGCCTTTGTCAATAGCCTCATCAAAGGTTATTTTTTCGAACTTCACGGCGTTTTTGTCTTTCTCGGGGTCGGCAGTATAAATTCCGTCTACACGCGTACCTTTCAGAATCACATCGGCACTGATTTCAATAGCTCGTAACACAGCTGCCGAATCGGTCGTGAAATACGGATTTCCCGTTCCTGCACCGAATATGACTACACGTCCTTTTTCTAAATGCCTTACAGCCCGACGTTTAATAAAAGGCTCAGCGATGGCTTCCATTTTTATTGCCGTTTGTAAACGTGTGTAAATCTCCTCGTCTTCCAATGCACTTTGCAATGCCAACGAATTGATTACTGTGGCTAACATTCCCATATAATCGCCTTGTACTCTATCCATTCCATTGCTCGCTCCTGCAACTCCTCTGAAAATATTTCCGCCACCGATAACAATAGCCACTTCTACACCTTTTTCTACTACCTGTTTTATTTCCGTAGCATATTCTTTCAAACGTGCTGGGTCGATTCCATATTGACGACTTCCCATTAAAGCCTCTCCGCTTAATTTCAGTAAAATTCTTTTATATTTCATATTATTTGTTTATCTACACATCTACCAAAGGAATATAAGTATAATAAAAACTTTGTTTTTTGCCCCTCAAACATTTGAAATCAGTCCTCATTAGCAGAACAAATATACAAAAATAGAGTATATTGTACATTCCTATAAATAATTCACAAAGGTACAAAATTTTATAAATAATTATAAAAAAAATTGATTTTATTTTTTTGTATCATTTTTTTATAGTACTTTTGAAAATTGATTTTTAAAACAATAGTACATTATGAAATATAGCTTTTGGTTTTTAGCATCATTTGTGCTTGTTTCGTGCGGCGGAAACAACTCAAAATTAACTAATGAAGAAATTGAAAAAATAAAACAAGCAAAATTAGATTCTATTGCCGAAATTCGGCTTAATGAAATTGATAATGATGTAGATACGTTTCCTATTTTCGTAGGAACTTGCTCTGATACAATCGCCAAAGAAGAACAAAAAAAATGTTTTGAAGAGGCGTTAGTAAAACTACTTTATACAAAACTTCAGAAAGAGAAGTACCAAGCTGTAAAACCTATCGAAGGGAAAATAATGGCAAATATTAAATTACATTGGTAAACTTAGAAGCAGCTGAAAATACAATGGAGCATTTTGCAGCTGTAAAACAATCGTTTGAAGATATTTTAATCACTCATTTGGACGAAATTTCTAAAGAAATCCCTATCAATCCTGCTACTAAACAAGGACTGGAAGTGAATGCTTTGTTCACAATTCCTATCGAAGTGAACGTAAAATAACCATCATAGAATTACTATTTTGGAGAGGATTATTTTGGGGATAGACCCAGGAACTACCATTATGGGTTTTGGCTTGATTAAAGTAGAAAAACAGCAAATGGAATTACTACAAATCAATGAGTTACAACTTAAAAAATACACAGACCATTATCTAAAACTCCGTGTTATTTTTGACCGAACGGTAGAGCTTATTGATACCTATCATCCTGACGAATTAGCCATCGAAGCTCCTTTTTTTGGCAAAAATGTACAATCAATGCTAAAATTAGGTAGAGCCCAAGGTGTAGCTATGGCAGCAGGGCTTTCTCGCCAAATTCCCATTACAGAATACGAACCTAAAAAAGTAAAAATGGCAATTACTGGAAATGGAAATGCTTCCAAAGAACAAGTCGCTAAGATGCTTCAACAACTACTGAATATAAAAGAGTTACCAAAATATTTTGATGCCACAGATGGGCTTGCTGTTGCAGTTTGCCATTTTTTCAATAGTGGAAAAACTACCGCACAAAAGTCATACAGTAGCTGGGAAGCCTTTGTTAAACAAAACGAAAATCGTATCGGATAATCCTCTCAAATTTGCATAGTCTTTACATTCATATCCCATTTTGCAAACAAGCATGTCATTACTGTGATTTTCACTTTTCTACGACTCTAAAACGAAAAAGTGAAATGGTCGATGCTTTATGTAAAGAATTGATTATCAGAAAAGAAGAAGCTAAAAATAGTCTGTTACAAACCATTTATTTTGGCGGAGGAACTCCCAGTATCCTTAGTAATGAAGAGTTGAGAACCATACTCCAAACCATTTATGAAAATTACAAAATAAGCGATGATGCCGAAATTACCTTAGAAGCCAATCCTGATGATTTTTTTAGAGAAAACATCACGCCCGAAAAACGACTACAAGAATTAAAATTGATGAAAATCAACAGATTAAGCATCGGTGTGCAATCCTTTTTTGATAAAGATTTACAACTTATGAATCGAGCTCATAACTCTCAGCAGGTGAACGCTCTACTAACTATTGCTACGGATTTTTTCAGTAATATTACCATTGACCTTATTTATGGAATTCCTAAAATGACCGATGAGCATTGGGAAAAAAATATTCGTAAAGCACTGTCTTTTAACATTCCACATATTTCGGCTTATGCCCTAACCGTAGAACCTCAAACGGCTTTGCATAAGTTTATCGCAACTGGAAAAATCCCCAACGTTGATGAACATCAAGCCTATTCACATTTTACAAAAATGATTGATATTCTTGAAAATGAGGGATTTATACATTATGAATTTTCTAATTTCGGTAAAGAAGGTTTTTTCAGTCGAAATAATACTGCCTATTGGTTTGGCAAAAAATATATGGGAATAGGTCCTTCAGCTCATAGTTTCAACGGATTGGAAAGAAGCTGGAATATCGCAAATAATATCAAATATATACAGCAAGTAACACAGAATCAGCTCTCTCCTGAAAAAGAAATTCTTTCTAAAAACGATAGATATAATGAACTGATTATCACAAGAATACGCACTATGATAGGTATTTCATTGGAAGAGGTTACTACTTTTTTTGGAGAAAATTACACATCTTATTTATTAAAACAATCACAAAAACACATTGATAATAAACTACTTACAATCGTAAATAATCATTTAAAAGTAACCAAAGAAGGAAAATTTTTATCAGACGGTATCGCTTCTGATTTATTTAAGGTTGATTAAAAAAAAAAATCCGAAAAATTAGATATTCCTAATTTTTCGGATTTTTTCTTTTGTGAAACGTACTTTATAGTACTGCTATACACGAAATTTCTACTTCTACAAATTTTGGTAAATTAGCAACTTCTACTGTTTCGCGAGCAGGAGCTGTTTTTTCATCAAAATATTTTCCGTAGATAGCATTTACTTGTGCAAACTGATTCATATCACTAAGGAAAATAGTAGTTTTTACCACATTTTCAAAAGTAGCATTAGCCGCTTCAAGTACTGCTTTTAAGTTTTCCATTACTTGGGTAGTAGCTGCCTCAATACCACTTACTACCTCATTTGTTTTAGGATTTACTGGAATTTGTCCTGAAACATAAAGTGTGTTACCTGCCAAAGTAGCCTGATTATAAGGACCTATCGGAGCAGGAGCATTTTCTGTGAAAATAATTCGCTTCATATATTTAACTTTTTAATATTCAATCATTTTAATTTATTTCTTAATAAAAGAAACTTCTAATTTTTGAACGTTTCCGACACCGTCTTTTGCTGTCATTTCTAATTTATACGAATTTGTTTTTTTTGTATCAATATCCGAAAAATCAAACACTAATGAACGTGTTTTCGGGTCATATTCAAACAAAATCCATTCACCATTAAGCGATGCCGAATAACTTTCTACACCACTCAAGTCATCTTTTACTTCTACCTTTAAAGTTGATGCTGTTACGTTTGTATTGGGCTTAAAGTTTATCGGCTTTAAAACGGGAGCTATGGTGTCTTTCATTAGCGTAAACTTGCCCAAATTACGTGTCCGAGTCGTGAAAACACCGTTTTTATATATGGTTTTCTCTGCTGAAGGCTTATTTTTTTCGTCAAGGCGAGCAATAAAAACTTGTGGGAGTTCTTCTTCTTTAAATCTTTTATTCTCAATAGATAAATTAAAAAACTTATGTACCGCCACCGACGGATTATGTATTGTTATGGTATCATTTTTACTTCCGATTTGTATTAAGAAATCTTCATAAAACGTATTTTCGGGGAAGTAAACATTTCCATTTTCAAATATATAATATTGGTCTCGACTGGCTACCAGAAGTTTGCCTTCTGCCACAGGACGAGGCTCTCTAAGCTCTTGTTTTTTTCCTTCTATGGGAACATTTATTCGGGTGGTATTTCCTTTAATATCTTCTACTATAATAGTTATAATATATGACATACCTTCCTGAATATCAATCTTTCCATCATTTTTATTAACGGTATAAATAGTAGAAATTTGGTTGCCTTTGTTTTTGTATAACAACTGAATTTTTGATTTTTTCTCTGTGTATGCTACATAGTCCATAAAAGCGTTGATATACCGAGCTTCGTTGAAATTCAGTTTGTCAAAAATGTATTGAAATTGTGGGCTTCCATTTACTTGTAAAGTTACTTTATAGACACCATTTAGATGATATGTATCATTCTGTTTATCAATAGATTGAATTCCAAACCCGATAGTTCCTGAAGCAATTATTTTATCTGCAAGAAACGTTCCATTGGGTTGCTTGGTAAGATTGATTTGCCGAGGAAGCTGCGATTGGTCTATCTGAGCATCTAACCCTAACGAATAGCCCATCAGTTGATAGACATCGGGCGGAATATTGTCTTTTATATCGTACCCAAATAGCAATGGATTTAGGGCTTTTGCACTTGAATCACGTATTTCAAAATGCAAATGAGGTCCTGCACTACTCCCCGTATTTCCTCCCAAACCTATAACTTCTGCTTTTTTTATAGGAAGTTCCGTAGCTTTGGGATAAAGTTCTATTTCAAATGTTTTTTGAGCATATTGCCTTTTTTTTACGTATTCTTCAATAGCTGGTGAAAATTTTTGTAAATGTGCATAAACACTCATATATCCATTAGGATGTGTTATGTATAAAGCCTTTCCGTAGCCATAAGGACCTACTTTTATTCGGGATATGTACCCTTCGTTGATAGCGTAAATATTAAGCCCTTCTTTTCCCAAGGTTTTGAAATCAACTCCTGCGTGAAAATGGTTTGGACGTAACTCACCAAAATTTCCCGAAAGCAATAGCGGAATATCCAAAGGTGATATAAAATCAGGCTTATTTTGAGCAAATGAAAAACCAAAACAAAAAGCAAAAATTACCGAAAAACAAAAGTTAAAAGTTGAATATTTTATATGCGTATGTGTCAAAAACTTCATTCTTAATGATTTTATATTGTGATAAAAAATGGTAAAATTACCTTTTTCTTTGTACGACCTCAAATACCTTTTTCTCATCACATTTTATGGTTTTAGACGGAAATTTCAAAATAAGTGCATAATCATGAGTCGCCATCAAAATAGTTCGTCCTGAAGCGTTTATTTCTTTAAGTACTTGCATAACTTCTACGCTGGTTTCTGGGTCTAAGTTCCCAGTAGGCTCATCTGCCAAAATAAGTTCAGGGTCATTAAGCAATGCCCGTGCGATAGCCACACGTTGTTGTTCACCTCCCGAAAGTTCATGCGGAAATTTGGAAGCCTTATCCTGCATATTTACCTTTGCCAAAACTCGTTCTATACGTTGTTTGATTTTGTCCTGCTCTGTCCAGCCCGTAGCCTTTAACACAAAAGCTAAATTATTAAAAACACTTCGGTCAGAAAGAAGTTTAAAATCTTGGAACACAACTCCTAACTTTCTTCTCAAAAGCGGAATATCACTTTCCTTCAAATTTTTCAAGTCGAAACCTACTACGCTTCCTTCGCCGTGTTTTAAAGGCAAATCTCCGTAAAGAAGTTTTATCAAACTACTTTTGCCTGTTCCTGTCTTTCCGATAAGATATACCAGCTCTCCTTTATTAATAGTCAGATTAACTTCCGACAAAATAAGAGCCGAACGCTGATATATCGATGTATTTTTTAAATCTAATACGGGAGTTTCCATAAGGTTTATTATGTTTTAAAAAACTGTAAATGAGATTATTAAATATATAAAATTATTTTATTAGCATTTTTAACGCACTCATTTCTTTATATTTTTTACGTGCTTCTTCTGCTGGATAACCAAAATAGGTAAGCCCCCCTTCTAACGATTTGGATATACCGCTTTGGGCTAAAATAACTGCTTTCCTACCAATAGTTATCCCACTTGTAATTCCTACTTGCCCCCAGATGGTTACTTCATCTTCTATCACTACACAACCTGCTATCCCTGTTTGTGAGGCTATTAGACATTTTTCACCGATAATTGTATCGTGTCCTACGTGAACTTGATTATCTATTTTTGTGCCTTTTTTAATCGTTGTATCGCCAGTTACACCTCTATCAATTGTACACAAAGCACCCAAATCTACATTATCTTCAATAATTACACGCCCTCCCGATTTTAATTTATCAAACCCTTCAGGGCGTTTTTTATAATAAAAAGCATCTGCTCCAAGTACTGTACCTGCGTGAATGGTTACATTATCACCTATCACACAATCATCATAAATACTTACGTTTGAATGAATTAAGCAGTTTTTCCCTATCCTTACATTATTCCCTACAAAAGCTCCGTGCTGAATGGTCGTTCCAGTCCCTATTTCTGCAGTAGGCGAAATCAAAGCTGTCGATTTTTGAAAAGGTTTAAAAAAATCCGTAAGTTTATTGAAATCTCTGAACGGATCGTCCGAAATCAAAAGTGCTTTGCCTTTAGGACATTCTACTTCTTTGTTAATCAACACAATAGTAGCTTTGGAAGACAATGCCTTTTCATAATATTTGGGATGGTCTACAAAAACAATATCTCCTTCCTCCACTACGTGAATTTCATTCATTCCCAATACAGGAAAATCCGCATCACCAACGAAAGAACTATTAATTATAGTTGCTATTTGTTTCAATGTATAAGGCTGTGGAAAACGCATTTTATATAAATTAAATTATTTTTAAAAATAAATTTGTACATTTTTTGCAAGATAATCGCTCGTATTAGTGCCTTCGTGGAATAACAAATCCAAAATAGATAAATTCGGGATAAAACCGTGCTTATCGGCAAAAATCTGATGATATTCTACCATTGATATTGGCAATTCTTTTTTAGCAGATGTCAAAAACCTAAAATCCTTAATATCCTTAGGTTCAGCTTCATAAGTTGTAGTTTTGCTAAAATTAATATCAGTTTGCAAACACGCTAATACTGTTTGAATTGTATCTATGTTTACATCTAAAAGAAAAGTATATTTTTTTTCAAAAATAGCTACTAAATCATCTTCATAATACTCAAAAAAAGGTGATGTGCGGTAGGCGGTTTCCAAACTTTTCCAATGCAATCGTTGCCAAGGAAAATGATTCTCTACCTTAACATCTTTGTATAATTGCCTACCCGTTTCTCCTCCTACGTGCTTTATCGGTAAATTTAGCGCTTGCTTACCGTTAGCTCCGTAAATATAGGCTCGATTTCTAAGAGTTTGTTTCTGATAATTATCCGATACTTCAAGCACACAAGGTTTATTCATTATCAAATAGAATTGTGCTATCGAAGGAAAATAGGTAGGGTGAATAAGTACACTTTCTAACATTTTTGTATTCTATTTTTCGAAAATTGACTTATCTTTATTTATCTTTCTTTTTCTTCTTTACAAAGCTGTAAATGAGCCATAAACCAAGCAATGCAAATACATAATATCGGTATGAAATAGGTTCTCCTTCACCATTAACAGTAGTGAAAAGTCGATTCCAACGGATTTTATCAAGTCCTGAAGCATTTTTGTCTACACTCATCCAAATCAAAACAGGCTTTCCAAGCACGTGATTTTCAGGAACAAAACCCCAATAGCGACTATCTTCCGAATTGTGGCGATTATCTCCCATCATCCAATAGTAATTCTGTTTGAAAGTATATGAATTTGCTTTTTGTCCATTGATAAAAATCTCATTTTCTTTGATTTTCAAGTCATTACCTTCATACACCTCTATAATTCGCTTATACAAAGGAATATTCTCAGAAGACAATGTTACTGTTGCTCCTTTCGCAGGAATGGTTATTGGACCATATTGGTCTTCGTTCCATTGATAAGTTTCTGAATGAGGAAATACTGCTGGGTTATATTTTCCTACTTCTTCTATGCGTTTGGTTACAGAAACCACATTCGGATTATTTTTTAATGCATTAGCTACTTCTTCTGTTAATGAAGAAAAAACATACACATTAGGCTGTATTTCAGCAAAATAGTCTGTAATTCCAAATTGTTTATACATAGGATAAGCCTCTAATTTCCCTAAGTTAGGCTTCACTTGCACTACATACGAAGTTTGTAATTTAGCTCGTATAGGATAGATTTCTTTCTTACCATTAATGTAAACATCTCCATTTTTTATTTCAAAAATATCCCCTGGTATAGCTACTGTACGCTTCACATAGTTTGATTTTTTGTCAATCGGCTTATCTACGTGAATATTAGAATTATCGCGGAAAAAACGTACCGTATCAGTTGGCCAGTTAAATACTGTAATATCATTACGCTCTATTTTTTGTAAAGCTGGCAAACGTAAATAAGGTAATTGCGGTTTTTTTAGATAAGATTTCATACCTACCAAAGGTATCGAATCGTGAACCATAGGCAAAGCTATGGGTGTCATCGGTACACGCACTCCGTAATGAAACTTACTAACAAACAGAAAATCACCTACTAAGAGCGTTTTTTCCAAAGACGAAGTAGGTATCATATACGGCTGAATGAAATACGTATGTATTGCCGAAGCTGCCACCACCGCAAATAAAGTCGCACTTATCCACGAAGATACATTTTTCTTGATGACTTCGGTGTCCTTCCCTAAGTATTTCGTTGTAGATAAGTAAGTTACATAAGCTGTAAAAAGCCCCAAAGTGAGTACTGAGTATAACGTATATCGTTTCTGACGATAGCCAAAAACGTGCAACCACTCATAGGTCATCACTATCATCATAATATTCCCTATCACAGGCAAATAAAGTAAAAATACCCACCACCAAGGACGCTCAATAATTTTTAAAAATATTACTGTATTATAAAAAGGAACAAAAGCCTGCCACGCTTTATAACCTGCTTTTTCATAACCCTTCCAAAAATATAATCCATTGATTATCTGAGCAATAACAAGAATATAAAGATATATCATAGTTTAATTTTTAATTCAAGTTTACAAAGATATAAAAAAAATGAGAGAAAACAAAAAAGACTAAAAGTTACAATCCATAAAAATCTAAATTTTCTTTAAAAAAGATTAGATTTTTATGGATTGTTTTTAGCCTTAATTATTTTTATGGAATATATTTATCAACAATAATAAAACATTGATATTCAAAATATTTACATCAAAAACCTAAATTCAAATCCAATTCTTTACGAAATTCTTTCAGCAATGGATTCAGTTCTAATAATCGTTCGTATTTATCTTCAGGAGTTACTAAAATTCTCTTGGCAATTTCCTCATTTTCTGTAACTTCCAATAAAATATCGTAATTACGTAACGCTCTATGCAAATAGCCCAATATTTTTGTTTCTTCTTTAATGATTTCTTGTTGCGTAGTTTTGTTAGGCACTTCCAAATGAATTGTATTTCCTTTCAAAATAGGTGTACTAATAGTTAGAGTTGCCGCTTGGATACGCTCACCTTTGTTTAATAATTCCTGAATGTATAATTCCCAATGTTTGAAGAAATCTTCTTGTGAAAAATCTTCACGAGGGAGTAAATTAGGGTCTATAATCTCTACTTTTGTGTTTTTCGTGGCTTCGGTTTTAACATAAACACTTCGGATAGAAAAACTTGACACTACCTCAGAGCGTTCTTCTTTGGATATCGTCTGGACATTATGCTGTGTTGTAGTTTTCGAAGCTACTGAAAGTTCTTTTTTCATTTGATTATCAATAACTTGCGTTTTTTGAATATTTTCCTCTCCCCGAATAATATGAGCAGGAATTATGAAGCGTCCATCATTTTTTTTTTATCACCTTCAAAGGTCAAAGAAGCTAATTGCATCAATGCTATTTCTACCAATAACCGTTGATTTTTACTGGTTCTGTACTTCAAATCACAATCGTTGGAAATTGTAATTGCTTCCATCAGAAAAGGAACACTTGCTTTTTGCGTTTGTAGTGAATATTTTTTCTGAGTTTCTTCACCTACTTCCATTAAAGCAATCGTCATAGGATTTTTACATACCATTAAATCACGGAAATGACTCGCCAACCCCGAAATAAAATGATGCCCATCAAAGCCTTGTGCGATAATATTATTAAACGCTTTTAAAAGCTCAGGTAATTTGTTATCCAAAATCAAATCCGTTATCGAAAAATATGTATCGTAATCCAATACATTCAGAATTTCAGAAGTAGCTTGACGTGTTATTTTATCTCCTGAAAAACTTACCACTCGGTCAAAAATCGAAAGAGCATCACGCATCGCACCATCAGCTTTTTGGGCAATGATTTGCAATGCTTCGTCTTCCGCTTCTATGCCTTGCTCTTCAGCAATATATTTTAAATACTCACGTATGTCATTAATGGTAATTCTTTTAAAATCAAATATTTGGCAACGAGAAAGAATCGTTGGGATAATCTTATGCTTTTCAGTAGTAGCCAAAATAAAAATAGCGTGCTTAGGAGGCTCTTCCAGTGTTTTTAAAAACGCATTAAATGCCGCCGTAGAAAGCATATGCACCTCATCAATAATATAAACCTTGTATTTGCCCACTTGTGGCGGAATTCGCACTTGCTCAATCAGTTTACGAATATCATCTACACTATTATTCGACGCAGCATCCAACTCAAACACATTAAATGCAAAATCTTCCTCATCTTGTATACCTGAAGTTTGCTCATTGATTTTTTTAGCCAATATCCTTGCACAAGTAGTCTTACCCACTCCTCGAGGACCTGTAAAAAGCAATGCTTGTGCCAAATGATTATTTTCAATTGCATTCACCAATGTATTGGTAATTGCCTGTTGCCCAACTACATCACGGAATGATTGTGGACGATACTTTCGTGCGGATACTACAAAATGATTCATATTGGCAAAATTACAATTTTTATTCAAATATGCAAACTATTCATATATTAAATAAACAAAATACTGATTATCAAAACTATACATTTTTAGATATTAGCAATTTATTCCACTTATATTATAAAAAGCTGTTTGAGTTATTTATAACCGCAGAAACGTAATGTATTATATCTCGTTTCTCTCCCGTAGAGACGAAACGCGTTGCGTCTCTTCTTCAATGCTTTGCCTCTCTTCATTCTTTTGAGCCACAAGCATTGTGGCTCTACAAATGTAAAATATTGAAAAACAAAACTTTATCAAATTTTTAACTTTAACAAATTTATGGTTCAAAATAATTTAGATACTCTAAAAATATCATTTCAATTCAATAACCATTGCCGTTTTACCTGCAATTTGTAAGGTATTTTGCAATGAAATATTTTTATCTGAAATAATATCTTTTCCGTTTGTAAAACTTTTTAAACTTTCGGCAAAACGTTTTAAATCAACATTTTGAGTTTCTTTATTCTGATTAATGATTACCATAACCGACTCGGTTTCGGTGTATCGGAAATAAACATAGACTTCGTGCTGAGGCAAGTATTGTTTGGTTTTTCCGTAGTGAATAACGGGTTTGTTTTTTCGCCAGTTAAATAATTTGGCTGTGAAATCAAAATATTGCTTTTGTATATCCGTTCTTTTCGCTGGGTCGAAAGCATTTGGCTCATCACCAGCCCAACCGCCAGGGAAATCCTGACGAATGTAAGCATCGCCTTTGCTTTTATCGCCTCGCATCCCAATTTCGCTTCCGTAATAGAGTTGAGGAATGCCACGAGCGGTAGCCAAAAGTGTGATTATCAGTTTATAATCTTCGATGTTTTGGTATATTTCATTGATGCGTGAAGTGTCGTGATTTTCAGCAAAAATGAGCAAATTATTAATGTCTTTATAAAGAAAATCATTCACAAAATTGTCGTACACTTGCATCATTCCTTTATCCCACGATGGTGCTGTACGAAACGCTTCACCTATGGCATCGTGTAGGGTAAAATCCATTACGACAGGCAGATAGGTGTTGTAACTCTGAATAGCACTAATGGGGCTATCTTTCTGCCAATATGAAATTTGAGCTTGGTCGTGTAGCCACACTTCGCCAACGATATTGAAATTAGGATATTCGTCCATAATAGCTTTCGTCCATTGAGCGATAGGCTCTTTGTCGTTATACGAATAGGTGTCTACACGAATTCCGTCCAAATCGGCGTATTCTATCCACCAAATAGCATTTTGCTTTAAGTAGTTCAATACCAAAGGATTACTCTGATTCAAATCGGGCATTGATTCTACAAACCAACCGCTTACACAATATTTTTTATCCACTTCGGAAGTGTTTACGTCCATCTGCGTACTCATTCGGTAGTTACTTTGAGCGTATCCTGGAAATTGGTGAATCCAGTCATACGTAGGCAAATCTTTAATCATCCAATGCTTCCAACCCCAGTGATTGGTTACATAATCTTTGATGAGTTTCATTCCGCGTTTGTGCATTTCAGAGGCAAGACGTTGGTAATCTTCATTTGTTCCGTAACGTGCATCTATCTGATATACATCACTTTGCCCATACGTATGATACGAATAAGTTTCGTCATTATCTTCACACATTGGCGTACTCCATATTGCCGTAGCTCCCAATGATTTAACATAATCCAAATGGTTAATGATTCCCTGAATATCGCCTCCGTGCCTTCCACCTGGGAGATTTCTGTTGGCTTTTTCGTTGAGTTTCGGACTCGAATCGTTTTGCGAATTTCCGTTAGCAAAGCGGTCAGGCATCAATAAATAGATGACATCTGAACTATCAAAACCCTTGCGTAAAGCCGAGCCTTCACGGCGTTTTTTGAGTTCGTAATGAAAGGTTGTAACTCGTTTTTTTTCGTTAAATAACGAAATTTTATACTTCCCTTCCGATTTGCTTTTTGTGTCCACTGTAACGAAAATATAATTCGGATTTTCGGTTTTGGTAACGTTCACAATCGGCAATTCACTCTCTACCGAAAACTGCCCAATGTTTTTCCCATAAAGCATTAATTGTAGTTCGGAATTATTCATTGCTACCCACCAAAACGGAGGCTCAACTCTCTGAATTTGAGCAAACATCGGAACGCTAAACAGCAATACCAATACCCCAAAATGTTTTTTGATAAATGATAATTTATGGTTTTTCATACGTGTATTTTTTGAAAAATTTGAAAGGCTAATTTACAAATTATCGAAGCAAAAGCCAAATTTTTTCTGTCATTCTATTCAAAGAAAAGGTTGTAGTAAGAAAATAATAACTATTTTTGAGATTATTTAACAATAGTCAAAAACCAAAAATCTATAAATTATCAAGTGAGAAATAGTTTATGAAAGACTTCAATCTCCATAATTTAGCAATAATTTTTTCATAACGAACCATTGCAATACTTTCTATATAATGATAATATTATCATACTTATCTATACATACGAAGATATTTTTTCAAGAAAGAAATCAATTGCATTTTATTTTAAAATATTTAAAATCAGCAAATTAAAATCATTATTTAAAAAAAAGCACAAAAAAAAAGATGAAAAATTTTGCTATATAAAAATATATCTATACATTTGCACTCCGTTACAAATAGGGTATATCAATCTTATTTGTAACATTTTGCCGATATAGCTCAGTTGGCCAGAGCACGTGATTTGTAATCTCGGGGTCGTGGGTTCGAATCCCTCTATCGGCTCAAAAGTTCATTTTTTCATTGATATAATATAATGGTATTTTGGGAAGATACTCAAGCGGCCAACGAGGGCAGACTGTAAATCTGCTGACTATGTCTTCGCAGGTTCGAATCCTGCTCTTCCCACCAAAAATTTAATTGCGGGAGTAGCTCAGTTGGTAGAGCGTCAGCCTTCCAAGCTGAATGTCGCGAGTTCGAACCTCGTCTCCCGCTCTAATAAGGCTTTAAAAAGCCGGTGTAGCTCAGGGGTAGAGCGCTTCCTTGGTAAGGAAGAGGTCACGAGTTCAAATCTCGTCATTGGCTCTTGATTTGCACACATTGAACACTAATATTTATATAACTAAGATTTAAAATTTATTTAAAATGGCAAAAGAAACATTTGATCGTTCCAAACCCCACTTGAACATTGGTACTATTGGACACGTGGATCACGGTAAAACAACTTTGACCGCTGCTATTACTAAAGTATTGGCTGATGCAGGTCTTTCAGAAGTAAGAAGTTTCGATTCAATCGATAATGCTCCTGAGGAGAAAGAAAGAGGTATCACTATTAACACTTCTCACGTAGAGTATCAAACAGCAACTCGTCACTACGCACACGTTGACTGTCCTGGTCACGCGGATTACGTTAAGAATATGATTACGGGTGCTGCCCAAATGGATGGAGCTATCCTTGTGGTAGCTGCAACTGATGGTCCTATGCCACAAACTCGTGAGCATATCCTTTTAGGACGTCAAGTAGGTATTCCTCGTATCGTTGTGTTTATGAACAAAGTGGATATGGTAGACGACCCAGAATTATTAGAACTTGTAGAACTTGAAATGAGAGAATTATTAAGTTCTTATGACTATGATGGAGATAATGGTCCTATCGTTCAAGGTTCTGCTTTAGGAGCTTTAAATGGTGAACCTCAATGGGTTAAAACAGTATTAGATTTGATGGAAGCTGTTGACAATTGGATTGAGTTACCTACTCGTGATATTGACAAACCTTTCTTGATGCCAATTGAGGACGTATTCACTATCACAGGTCGTGGAACTGTAGCTACAGGACGTATCGAAACAGGTATTGCTAAAACAGGTGAGGCTGTTGATATCATCGGTATGGGTGCTGAAAAATTGACTTCTACTATCACAGGAGTAGAGATGTTCCGTAAAATCCTTGACCGTGGTGAGGCTGGTGATAACGTAGGTCTATTGCTTCGTGGTATCGACAAAAAAGATATCAAACGCGGTATGGTTATCTGTAAACCAGGTTCTGTTAAACCACACGCTAAATTCAAAGCAGAGGTGTATATCCTAAGTAAAGAAGAGGGTGGACGTCACACTCCATTCAAAGATAAATACCGTCCTCAGTTCTACGTACGTACAACTGACGTAACAGGTACTATTTCTTTACCAGAAGGAGTAGAGATGGTTATGCCTGGTGATAACTTAACTATTACTGTTGAGTTATTACAACCAATTGCTCTTAACGTGGGTCTTCGTTTCGCTATCCGTGAAGGTGGACGTACAGTAGGTGCTGGTCAAGTAACTGAAATTCTTGACTAATTAGAATTGATAAAATCAGTTTAATAAATATGAAAGAAGTTTTGGACTTTTGGGTTCAAAACTTCTTTATGAAAAACGGGTGTAGTTCAAGGGTAGAATAGCGGTCTCCAAAACCGTTGATGGGGGTTCGAATCCCTCCACCCGTGCAAAAACAGATAATGTGATGGTAAATTATATTAAGGAATCTTACAATGAGTTGAAAAATCACGTAACTTGGCCTACATTGGCTCAATCACAACGAGAAATGGTCATAGTTGTGGTATTTTCAATTCTATTCTCGCTTATTATTTGGGGGATGGATTCTTTCTTTGAATGGGTGATGGCTTTGTATTTTAACTTTATGAAGTAAAAAATAACGATAATGTCAGGAGTATTAGAAAAAAAGTGGTACGTTGTTAAAGCTGTTACAGGGCAAGAAAATAAAGTAAAAAACTACATAGAAAGCGAAACTTTTCGTTTGGGATATGCTGACTATGTGGAAGAAGTTTTGGTGCCTACTGAGAAAGTAGTACAAATTCGAAATGGAAAGAAAATAAACAAAGAAAAAGTTCATATGCCTGGATATGTAATGGTTAAAGCAAATCTGGCAGGTGAAGTTATACACATTATTAAGTCAATACCTGGAGTTGTAGGTTTTTTAAGCGAAACAAAAGGAGGAGACCCGCTTCCGTTACGAAAATCAGACGTTAATCGAATGCTCGGACAAGTAGATGAGCTTTCAGAAAATGTAGAAACAGTAGCTATCCCATTTGTTGTAGGAGAAACTGTAAGGGTAGTTGATGGTCCTTTTAACGGTTTTAATGGAATTGTTGAAAAAGTTAATGAAGAGAAGCGTAAACTTGAAGTAATGGTGAAGATTTTTGGAAGAAAAACACCATTAGAGTTGAGTTATATGCAAGTTGAAAAAGTATAAACAGAAAAGTGTAATTCTTTACACTTTAATTTTTTTAATTATAATAATAAACAATGGCAAAAGAAATTAGTAAAGTAGTTAAGCTACAAGCTCGGGGAGGTCAAGCGAATCCTTCGCCACCAATTGGACCCGCATTAGGTGCTGCCGGTGTTAACATTATGGAGTTCTGTAAGCAATTTAATGCTCGTACACAGGACAAACAAGGGAAAATTATTCCCGTTGTTATCACAGTTTACAAAGACAAATCATTTGAATTTGTAACAAAAACAGCTCCTGCTGCAGTTCAGCTATTGGAAGCCGCGAAGATTAAAGGTGGTTCAGGGCAACCTAACCGTAAAAAAGTAGGAAGCATCACTTGGGAGCAAGTGAAAGCTATTGCAGAGGACAAAATGGCGGATTTGAACGCATTCACTATTGAATCTGCAATGAGTATGGTTGCTGGTACAGCACGTTCTATGGGTATAACAGTAACTGGTGATAAACCTTTTTAATCTGAGAAATTATGGCAAAATTGACAAAGAAACACAAAGAGGCTTTATCGAAAGTTGATTACAATAAAGTATACTCGCTAAATGAGGCTTCTACATTATTGAAACAAATTACTTACACAAAATTTGATGCGTCTGTGGACATTGCAGTTCGTTTAGGAGTAGACCCTCGTAAAGCGAATCAAATGGTAAGAGGTGTAGTTACACTTCCTCACGGAACAGGTAAAGATGTGAAAGTACTTGCGTTAGTAACTCCTGATAAAGAAGCAGAAGCAAAGGCTGCTGGTGCTGACTACGTGGGGTTGGATGAATATCTACAAAAAATTAAAGACGGCTGGACTGACGTTGATGTTATTGTAACTATGCCAAGCGTTATGGGTAAATTAGGTCCTTTAGGCCGTGTTTTAGGACCTCGTGGTTTAATGCCTAACCCTAAAACAGGAACAGTAACAATGGAAATCGGGAAGGCTGTACAAGAGGTCAAATCTGGTAAAATTGACTTCCGTGTAGATAAAACAGGTATCGTTCACGCCGCTATCGGGAAAGTATCTTTTTCCGCAGAGCAAATCGTAGACAATGCACACGAGTTGATTCAAACTTTGATAAAATTAAAACCTACGGCTGCAAAAGGAACGTATGTGAAGTCGATTTATTTATCTTCGACTATGAGTCCAAGTGTGCCAGTAGATACAAAATCAGTTTAATTGGTAGTTAAAAAAGCAAATTATGACAAGAGAAGAAAAATCATTAGTAATAGAAAGTTTGACTGCACAGTTAGCTGAAAATAATGTAATTTATGTTGCAGACCTAACTGGTTTGAACGCTGAGGAAACGACGAGTTTGCGTAGAGCTTGTTTCAAAGCGAATATCAAATTGGCAGTTGTAAAGAATACCTTGCTTGCAAAAGCTATGGAGGCTTCCGAGAAAGAATTTGGTGAATTACCATCGGTTCTTAAAGGAAATAGTACTTTGATGTTTTCAGAAGTAGGAAATGCTCCTGCTAAACTTATCAAAGAATTTAGAAAAAAATCAGACAAATTAGTTCTTAAAGGAGCTTTTATAGAAGAGGCAATTTTCGTAGGGGCAGACCAATTAGAAACTTTAGTATCAATCAAATCAAAAGAAGAGCTTATTGGCGAAATCATCGGATTGTTACAATCGCCTGCTAAAAACGTTGTTTCAGCTCTTAAATCAGGAGGCGGAAAATTGGCAGGAATTATCAAGACTTTGTCTGAAAAATAGTATTAAAACGCAACAAAATTTATTAATAAACAAACTTTTAAAAAACGATAGAAAATGGCAGATTTAAAAAATTTCGCAGAACAATTAGTAAACTTAACGGTTAAAGAAGTAAATGAGCTTGCTCAAATCCTTAAAGATGAGTACGGAATCGAGCCTGCGGCAGCAGCAGTAGCAGTAGCAGCAGGACCTGCAGCAGGAGCTGGAGAGGCTGTAGCTGAAAAAACAGAATTCGACGTATTCTTGAAATCAGCAGGTGCTAACAAATTAGCTGTTGTTAAATTAGTAAAAGAATTAACAGGTCTTGGACTTAAAGAAGCTAAAGAAGTAGTAGACGGCGCTCCTTCAAAAATAAAAGAAGCTGTATCTAAAGAAGAGGCAGAAGGTCTTAAAAAATCTTTAGAAGAAGCTGGAGCTGAAGTAGAATTGAAATAATTTTACGAAGTTTAACATATAAGGTTTAGGTCTTTTCTTACAAAGAATAGACCTAAACCATTTTGCGTATAATATCAATAATGATTTTTTAGTTATCTTCCACAATAGATAATTAACTGAAAATCAGATATTTGTTTTATTGATTTTTCCAAATCAATACGAAGATTTTAATACGGGTAGATAAAATCTGAATTTTTAAAATAGGGCGATAAAAGCCTTAAAAAACGTTAGGCTTAAAAAATTAAATTTATATAAGTAAATGCTTACGAATCAAACTGCAAGAGTCAATTTTGCTTCTGTAAAACACACACCTGACTATCCTGATTTTTTGGATATTCAGATTAAATCGTTCCAAGATTTCTTCCAATTGGAGACAAAATCAGAGGAGAGAGGCAATGAAGGTTTATATAACACATTTAAAGAGAATTTCCCAATTACGGACACTCGTAACCAGTTTGTATTGGAGTTTCTCGACTATTTCATAGACCCACCACGTTACACCATTCAAGAATGTATCGAAAGAGGTTTGACATATAGTGTGCCGTTAAAAGCGAGATTAAAATTATATTGTACAGACCCTGAACACGAAGATTTTGAAACTATCGTACAAGATGTTTATTTAGGCACGGTGCCTTATATGACAGCAAGTGGTACGTTCGTTATCAATGGAGCCGAGCGTGTGATTGTTTCGCAGTTGCATCGTTCGCCAGGGGTTTTCTTTGGGCAATCGTTTCACGCTAATGGAACGAAATTGTATTCTGCAAGGATTATCCCTTTCAAAGGTTCGTGGATAGAATTCGCAACAGACATTAATAATGTGATGTATGCGTATATCGATAGAAAGAAAAAATTACCTGTTACTACCCTTTTCCGTGCAATTGGGTTTGAGCGAGATAAGGATATTTTAGAAATTTTTGACTTAGCAGAAGAAATAAAAGTTTCTAAAACAGGACTTAAAAAATATATTGGTCGCCGTTTGGCAGCTCGTGTTTTGAATACTTGGCACGAGGATTTTGTTGATGAAGATACAGGCGAGGTAGTATCCATCGAGCGTAATGAAATTATACTTGATAGGGATACGGTTCTCGATAAAGATAATATAGAAGAAATTGTGGAAGCCGATGTAAAAACAATCCTTTTGCATAAAGAGGATAGCCAAGCAACGGATTATACAATCATTCATAACACCTTACAAAAAGACCCTACCAACTCTGAAAAAGAGGCGGTTGAGCATATTTATCGTCAGTTACGTAACGCTGAACCTCCTGATGAGGAAACAGCTCGTGGCATTATTGATAAATTGTTCTTCTCTGACCAACGTTATAATTTAGGAGATGTAGGGCGTTACAGAATTAACAAAAAGTTAGGAATTGATATTCCTGATGATAAGCAAGTATTGACAAAAGAGGATATTATTACCATTGTTAAATACTTGATTGAATTGATTAATTCAAAAGCGGAAGTAGATGATATTGACCACTTATCAAACAGACGTGTTCGTACCGTAGGGGAGCAACTTTCAGCTCAATTTGGAGTAGGACTTTCGCGTATGGCTCGTACCATTCGTGAGCGTATGAATGTCCGTGATAATGAAGTATTTACACCAATTGATTTGATTAATGCTAAAACGCTTTCTTCGGTAATCAACTCATTCTTTGGTACGAATCAGCTTTCTCAGTTTATGGACCAAACCAATCCACTTGCTGAGATTACGCATAAGCGAAGATTATCTGCCTTAGGTCCAGGAGGACTTTCGCGTGAACGTGCTGGATTTGAGGTGCGAGACGTTCACTATACGCACTATGGTCGTTTGTGTCCGATTGAAACTCCTGAGGGACCGAATATCGGTTTGATTTCCTCATTGGCAGTATTCTCAAAAGTAAACGGAATGGGCTTTATCGAAACTCCTTACCACAAGGTTACTAACGGAAAGGTAGATTTGAAAGATATGACCTACCTAAGTGCCGAAGAAGAGGAAGGACTGAAAATCGGTATGGCGAATATCAACTTGGATAACAATGGAAATATCACAGAAGAGCGTGTCGTTGTTAAAGAAGACGGAGATTTCCCTGTGATTGAGCCTAACCAAGTGCAGTTCATTGACGTTGCTCCGAACCAGATTGCATCTATTTCGGCTTCATTGATTCCGTTCTTGGAACACGATGATGCGAACCGTGCGTTGATGGGTTCAAATATGATGCGTCAGGCAGTACCTTTGTTAAAACCTGAGTCCCCAATTGTAGGGACAGGCTTGGAGCGTCGCGTAGCATCTGACTCACGGGTTCTTATGAATGCAGAGGGCGATGGAACAGTACAATATGTTGATGCTGAGAAAATTATAATAGCCTATGACAGAACTGAAAATCAAAAGTTAGTAAGTTTTGAAGAAGATGAAACTGTTTATGACCTTATCAAATTCCAAAAAACAAACCAAGGAACGTGTATCAATCTAAAACCTATCGTTCGTAAAGGCGATAGAGTAACTAAAGGACAAGTTCTTTGTGAAGGATATGCTACAGAACAAGGTGAATTGGCGTTAGGACGTAATATGAAAGTGGCATTTATGCCTTGGAAAGGGTATAACTTTGAGGATGCTATTGTAATTTCAGAGCGTGTAGTTCGTGAAGATATTTTCACATCTATTCATATTGACGAATATTCGTTAGAGGTTCGCGATACAAAATTAGGAGCTGAGGAATTAACAAATGATATTCCAAACGTTTCAGAAGAAGCTACCAAAGATTTGGACGAAAATGGTATGATTCGTATCGGTGCTGAAGTACGTCCTGGTGATATTCTTATCGGAAAAATCACTCCAAAAGGAGAGTCAGACCCTACGCCTGAGGAAAAATTATTACGAGCCATCTTCGGTGATAAAGCAGGAGATGTGAAAGACGCCTCTCTAAAAGCATCGCCATCTTTACACGGGGTGGTTATTGATAAAAAATTGTTCTCAAGAGTAGTTAAAGATAAGAGAAAACGCAATAAAGATAAAGAGGAAATCGCAGTGGTTGAGGCTTCATACAATGCTAAATATGAAGCTCTTAAAAATAAATTAATCACAAAACTCTTTACACTTGTAGATAAAAAAACTTCGCAAGGAGTAATAAATGATTTAGGAGAAGAAATCATTCCGAAAGGCAAAAAATATACGGTAAAAGTACTTGAAGCCATTGAGGATTATACACATTTGGTATCTGGAGGTTGGACAGATGAGCCAGAAGTTGATGCTTTGATAGATGACCTTCTACATAATTACAAAATCAAACTTAATGATTTACAAGGAGTTCTTCGCCGTGATAAATTTACCATTTCGGTAGGAGACGAATTACCTGCGGGAATTTTGAAACTTGCTAAGGTTTACATCGCTAAGAAGCGTAAACTGAAAGTGGGAGACAAAATGGCAGGTCGCCACGGAAATAAAGGTATTGTAGCTCGTATCGTTCGTGATGAAGATATGCCTTTCTTAGAAGACGGAACTCCTGTGGACATCGTTTTGAACCCTCTGGGAGTACCTTCGCGTATGAATATTGGGCAGATTTACGAAACAGTTCTCGGCTGGGCAGGACAAAAATTAGGTCAAAAATATGCAACGCCAATCTTTGACGGAGCGTCCTTAGACCAAATTAACGCATTGACCGATGAGGCTGGTATCCCTCGCTTTGGGCATACATACTTATATGACGGAGGAACTGGAGAGCGTTTTGACCAACCTGCAACGGTGGGAGTTATCTATATGATTAAACTCGGACATATGATTGATGACAAGATGCACGCTCGTTCTATTGGTCCGTATTCATTGATTACGCAACAGCCACTCGGAGGTAAAGCTCAGTTCGGAGGACAGCGTTTCGGTGAGATGGAGGTTTGGGCATTAGAAGCCTATGGAGCTTCAAGCACATTGCGTGAAATCTTGACCGTAAAATCTGATGACGTAATCGGTAGAGCTAAAACCTACGAAGCTATCGTTAAAGGAGAAACAATGCCTGAACCAGGATTGCCTGAATCATTTAACGTATTGATGCACGAGCTTAAAGGTCTTGGCTTAGATATCCGTTTGGAAGAATAACATATCCTGATAATAACATACTGCGAATTTTTAGGTTTGCAGTAGATTAAAAAAATTTAAGAACCATATAGTATGGCAAGAGATAAAAATACAACTGTTTCGAAATTCGATAAAATTTCTATAGGATTAGCTTCTCCTGAGTCTATTTTAGCAGCATCTCGAGGTGAAGTTATTAAGCCTGAAACAATTAACTATCGTACACACAAACCAGAAAGAGATGGTTTGTTCTGTGAACGTATTTTTGGACCTGTGAAAGATTATGAATGTGCTTGTGGTAAGTACAAGAGAATCCGTTACAAAGGCATCGTCTGCGACCGTTGTGGGGTAGAAGTTACCGAGAAAAAAGTAAGAAGAGAGCGTATTGGGCATATCAATTTAGTAGTGCCTGTGGCTCACATTTGGTATTTTCGCTCTTTACCAAA
>JAUNHN010000020.1 GCA_030523915.1 Capnocytophaga sp.
TTGCTTTTTTCTTATTAGCAACAGTTTTTCTTTTACCTTTTCTTGTACGAGAATTATTTTTCGTTTTTTGACCACGCAATGGCAATCCATTTCTGTGTCTAATTCCTCGATAACAACCGATATCCATTAAACGTTTGATGTTCAATTGGATTTCAGAACGTAATTCTCCTTCAATTTTATAAGACCCTACTACCTCACGAATGTTATTGATATCATTATCATCCCATTCGTTTACTTTTTTGTCTTCGTTTACTTGAGCTCTTTCTAAGATTTCTTTAGCTCTACTTTTTCCGATACCAAAAATGTAAGTTAATCCAATAACTCCACGTTTATTTTTTGGTAAATCAATACCTGCAATTCTTGCCATAATTATCCTTGTCTTTGTTTAAATTTAGGATTTTTTTTGTTAATTACGTACAACACCCCTTTTCTACGCACAATGATGCACTCGGGACTTCTTTTTTTGATTGATGCTCTAACTTTCATTTCCTTGTTGTTTATATCAATAGAGTTTGCAAAACTACAAAATATTTTGAATTTATATATGATTTTTAAAATAAATACAACTCTTAATTTCTATAAATAGATTTCATCACCTTTCAACAAGACTTCAATAAATTGAATATCAAATGATTAAAAAAGGTAATATTATTGACTTTTTTATATTTTGTCAATATTTTTTATCTATCTATAAAAATAAAAAACTCTATATTTATTAATAGCGATATGTAATTCGAGCTTTGGTTAAATCATACGGACTCATTTCAAGCTTTACTTTATCACCAGGGAGTAGCTTAATGTAATGCATTCGCATTTTCCCTGAGATGTGAGCTATCACCACGTGTCCGTTATTAAGTTCTACCCGAAACATAGCGTTTGATAACGCTTCGATGATTGTTCCGTCTTGTTCAATCGCTGCTTGCTTAGCCATAAATTATTACGCCTTTCTGTTTTTACCCGTTTTCATCAAACCGTCGTAATGACGATTTAACAAATATGAATTCACTTGCTGTACAGTGTCTATTGCAACACCCACTAAAATCAACAATGAAGTACCTCCGTAGAATAACGCCCAACTATCTTGCATTCCTATCACTTTCAAAAAAGCTGGGAAAACAGCTATCAATGCCAAAAATATAGAACCTGGCAATGTGATAAGCGACATAATTTTATCAAGATAATCACTTGTTTCTTTACCTGGACGTATACCAGGGATAAATCCTCCACTACGTTTTAGATCGTCTGCCATCTTGTTAGTAGGTACAGTTATCGCCGTATAAAAATACGTAAACAATATAATCATCGTAGCAAATAACAAATTATACCATAAACCAAACATATTACTAAATGCTTGTTGAACACTTAACGCCGTTTCTGACTTTGATAAACCTGCCAAAGTAGCTGGAATGAACATCAATGCTTGAGCAAAGATAATTGGCATTACCCCTGAAGCATTTAATTTCAAAGGAATATATTGTCTTGCACCAAATATATTTTTCTCTACTGCAGTTCCTCCATCGGCAGTTCTACGAGCATATTGAACAGGAATCTGACGAGTTGCTTTAATAAGATAAATACAAAGCAAAATTATCACAAACCAAATGATAATTTCAATCAAAATCATCATTAAGCCTCCGTTAGATTGAGCTACACGAGCATCAAATTCGGCTGCAAATGCTTGGGGAAGACGAGCAATAATCCCAACCATAATAAGCAATGATATACCATTACCAATTCCTTTGTCTGTGATTTTCTCTCCTAACCACATTGCAAAAATAGTTCCTGTTACCAAGATAAGTACCGCTGGAATCATAAAATCAAGTCCTTTCCCCAAAATGAAAGCACTGTCTGGAACACCTAATTGCCCTATCCCATAAAGATAGACAGGTGCTTGAACAATACATATTGCAATGGTAAGAAATCGAGTTATTTGGTTTATCTTTCTCCGTCCGCTTTCTCCTTCTTTTTGTAATTTTTGCAAATACGGAATTGCTATTCCCATCAGCTGAACCACGATCGAAGCAGAGATATAAGGCATAATCCCTAATGCAAAAACCGAAACGTTAGCAAAAGCCCCTCCTGTAAAAGCATTTAAGATATCCAACAATCCTCCTCCCGAAGTTTTCGTTGCCAACTCATGTAATTGCGTTGAATCAACCCCTGGAAGAACGATATGTGCTCCAAAACGATAAACTAACAAAATCCCTAAAGTTAAGATAATCCTATTTCTTAACTCTTCAATTTTCCAAATATTGGTTAGGTTCTCGATAAACTTCATAATAATTTAATACATTACAAGATTACAGCCTCTCCACCAGCAGCTTCTACAGCTGCCTTAGCACTTGCTGTAAACTTATGAACAGATATTTTTAATTTTGCTTTTAATTCGCCTCCTCCTAAGATTTTAACTAAGTCAGATTTCTTAACGATGTGAAGTTGAACTAAGGTTTCTAAATCAACTGAATTCGTAATTTTTCCAGAATCAACAAGACTTTGTAGTTGCCCTAAGTTAATTCCTACATATTCTTTACGATTAAAGTTTTTAAAACCAAATTTTGGTACACGTCTTTGCAAAGGCATTTGCCCTCCTTCAAAACCAATCTTTTTAGAATAGCCTGAACGAGATTTTGCTCCTTTATGACCACGTGTAGCAGTACCTCCTTTACCAGAACCTTGCCCACGACCGACGCGCTTCCCCTCTCTGTGAATTGAACCTTCTGCAGGTTGTAAATTACTCAAGTTCATAACTTTGTATAAAAATATTATTTAACTTCTTCAACAGAAATTAAGTGTTTCACTTTATTAATCATACCTAAGATAGCCGGTGTAGCCTCGTGCTCTACCACTTTTCCTATTCTACTTAAACCAAGAGCCTCTAAAGTCAATTTTTGATCTTTTGGACGCTTGATACTACTTTTAATCTGTGTTACTTTTACTTTTGCCATTGTTTTTATATTAACCTTTAAACAATTTTTCTAAAGAAATTCCACGTTGTGCAGCAATAGTTTTTGCCGAACGCAATTGCAACAATGCATCAAAAGTAGCTTTTACCACATTGTGAGGATTTGATGAACCTTGTGATTTTGAAAGTACATTGTGAACTCCCACAGCTTCTAAAACCGCACGCACCGCACCACCAGCAATTACTCCAGTACCTTCCGTTGCAGGTTGTAAGTAAACGCGAGCTCCGCCATATTTTCCTTTTTGCTCATGTGGCAAAGTAGTACCATTAAGCGGAATACGAACTAAATTCTTTTTCGCATCTTCAACAGCTTTTGCAATAGCATCAGCCACCTCTTTGGATTTTCCTAAACCATGACCTACAACTCCATTTTCATCACCTACCACAACGATAGCAGAGAAACCGAATGCACGCCCCCCTTTAGTTACTTTAGTAACACGTTGAACTCCTACCAAACGGTCTTTTAATTCAAGACCGCTTGGTTTTACATATTCTACATTTTTATATTTCTGATACATAGTTTTTTAGAATTTAAGTCCGCCTTCTCTTGCTCCTTCAGCCAATGATTTAACTCTGCCGTGATATAAATATCCTCCTCTATCAAAAGATATTTTCTCAATACCTTGCTTCAAAGCTTTTGCTGCAATAGCTTTTCCTACTAATGCTGCCTTCTCAGTCTTAGTTACTTTTTCAACACTAATTTCTTTGTCCCGTGAAGATGCAGCCACTAATGTAGTCCCATTGTTATCATCTATAATCTGAGCATAGATTTCATTGTTGCTTCTGAAAACAGCCAAACGAGGTTGCTCTGCAGTACCATTAACTACTTTTCTGATTCTGCTTTTAATACGTTGTCTTCTTTCTAATTTTGATAATGCCATTGTTCTAACTATTAAGCTGATTTACCTGCTTTTCTTCTCAAGACTTCACCAACAAACTTAACACCTTTACCTTTGTAAGGTTCTGGTTTGCGGAAGCTACGTATTTTTGCAGCTACCTGCCCTACTAATTGTTTGTCATGAGAAGTCAATTTAATAATTGGGTTTTTACCTTTCTCGTTAATTGTTTCAAGTTTCACTTCTTGCGGTAATTCTATCACAATATTATGAGAAAAACCAAGAGCTAAATCTAATTTTTGCCCTTGATTCGAAGCACGATACCCAACTCCGACTAACTCTAATTCTTTAGTGAACCCTTCTGAAACACCTACCACCATATTATTAAGCAATGCTCTGTACAAACCGTGCTTAGCATTTTGGTCTTTCGTTTCAGCAGTTTTTTCTAACACTAATTGTCCATCTTCTTGCTTAACAGCAATGTCTTTAACCTCTTGGGTTAATTCGCCTAATTTTCCTTTTACGGTAACAACAGAATCTTTAATAGTTACTGTAACTCCCGCAGGAATTTTGATGGGTGCTTTACCTATTCTTGACATTTTTTTTGTCTTTTATTTATTAGTAAACATAACAAATTACTTCTCCGCCGATGTTCAGCTCTCTGGCTTTTTTGCCTGTCATTACACCTTGTGAGGTGGAAATGATAGCAATCCCTAAACCGTTCAATACGCGAGGAAGATTATCAGCACCGGCATACTTTCTAAGTCCCGGTCTACTTGCTCTCTCAATATGCTTAATGACAGGCTCTTTGGTTACTTTATCATATTTCAAAGCTATTTTGATAGTACCTTGAACAGTGCTATCCTCAAATTTATAGCTCAAAATATATCCTTGGTCAAATAAGATTTTTGTAATCTCTTTTTTCAATTTTGACGCAGGAATTTCGACAACTCTGTGCCTTGCATTATTCGCATTTCTAATTCTTGTCAAATAATCTGCTATAGGATCTGTATACATATTCTTTATCCTTTTAATTATTACCAACTTGCTTTTTTAACGCCCGGAATTAATCCTTTATTAGCCATTTCGCGGAACAATACACGCGAAATACCAAACGTACGCATATATCCTTTTGGTCTTCCCGTTAGTTTACAACGATTGTGTAAACGTACTGGTGATGCATTTTTAGGTAGTTTTTGCAAAGCTTCATAATCTCCAGCTTCTTTTAGAGCTTGACGTTTCGCTGCATATTTTGCTACCAATTTTTGTCTCTTAACCTCACGGGCTTTCATTGATTCTTTAGCCATATACTTAGTTCTTTTTAAAAGGTAATCCTAATTCGCTTAATAATGATTTAGCTTCTTTATCCGTATTAGCAGAAGTTACAAATGTGATGTCCATACCTGCAATTTTATTGATTTTATCAATATCAATTTCAGGAAAAATAATTTGCTCGGTAACACCCAAATTGTAATTTCCTCTACCGTCAAAGCCTGTTGCATTGATTCCTTGAAAATCTCTTACTCGTGGAAGAGCAGTAGTAATCAAGCGATCCAAAAACTCATACATTCTCTCTCCTCTTAAAGTTACTCTAGCTCCAATTGCCATTCCTTTACGAAGTTTAAAAGAAGCTACGTCTTTTTTAGAATAAGTTGCAACTGCTTTTTGACCTGTAATTTTTGTCAATTCTTCTACTGCATAGTCGATTTGTTTTTTATCGGCAACAGCAGAACCAACACCACGGCTCACCACTATTTTCTCAAGTTTAGGAACCTGCATTACATTTTTATAGCCAAATTCTTCTTTCAGAGCTGCTACGATGCGCTCTCTGTATTCTTGTTTTAGTCTAGGTACGTACGCCATAACTATATTACTTCATTAGATTTTTTAGAAATTCGCACTTTCTTACCATTTCTAATTTCAAAACCAACACGTGTAGTTTGTTTTGTTTTAGGGTCAATTAAAGAAAGGTTTGAAATGTGAATAAAAGCCTCTTTTTTAACGATTCCTCCTTGAGGATTTTGAGCACTTGGTTTAGTGTGTTTTGACACCAAGTTTACTCCCTCAACAATCGCTTTGTTCTTCTCGCGATCAACACGTAGTACTTTACCTTCTGAACCTTTATGTTCACCAGCTATTACACGTACTGTGTCTCCAGTTTTAATTTTTAGTTTCATCAATTTACGTTATTAAAAATTAAAGCACTTCAGGTGCTAATGACACAATCTTCATAAATTGTTTATCACGAAGTTCTCTTGCAACAGGACCGAAAACACGTGTACCTCTCATCTCACCCGCAGCATTCAATAGAACACAAGCGTTTTCATCAAAACGTATGTAAGAGCCATCTGCACGACGTACTTCTTTTTTAGTTCTCACTACAACTGCAGTTGAAACTTGTCCCTTTTTCACGTTTCCGTTTGGAGTTGCCTCTTTCACGGTAACTACAATCTTATCACCTACAGAAGCATAACGGCGTTTTGTCCCTCCTAAAACACGGATGGTCAATACTTCTTTTGCTCCAGTATTATCGGCTACTTTTAATCTTGATTCTTGTTGTACCATAATTACTTCGCTCTTTCAATGATTTCAACTAACCTCCAACATTTGGTTTTGCTCAGCGGACGTGTTTCCATAATTTTCACTGTATCACCAATGTTGCACTCATTCTTTTCATCGTGTGCTACATATTTTTTTGTACGCAACACGAATTTACCATACATAGGGTGTTTTACACGTTTCACTTCTGAAACTACGATGGTTTTCTCCATTTTGTTGCTACTAACAACCCCTATTCTTTCTTTTCTTAAATTTCTTTTCTCCATAAGGCAGCATAGAATTATTGTAATTCTCTTTTTGTAAGCTCACACGCTAAACGAGCTACGGTTCTTCTTACTTGACGTAATTGAATCGGCTTCTCAATTGGTTGAATGGCGTGAGCCATTTTCAAATCTGCATACGATTTTTTATACTCACCAAGCTTCTCTTGTAGCTCAGCTATTGTCAATTTTTTAATTTCAGACTGTTTCATTGCTCTTTAATTAATCTTGATAATCTCTTGCTACAACAAATTTTGTTCTCACAGGCAATTTTTGAGCTGCCAAACGCAATGCTTCTTTTGCTACTGCTAATGGCACACCGCCCACTTCAAACATAATTCTTCCTGGTTTCACAACAGCTGCCCAATACTCTACGGCACCTTTACCTTTACCCATACGTACCTCTAAAGGCTTTTTAGTAATTGGCTTATCTGGGAAAATCTTAATCCACAACTGTCCTTCACGTTTCATAAAACGAGTAGCTGCAATACGAGCCGACTCTATTTGACGTGAAGTAATGAAAGCTGAGTCCAACGATTTAATTCCAAACATACCATTTGAAAGTAATGTTCCACGATGAGAAACTCCTTTCATTCTGCCTTTCTGTACTCTACGATATTTCGTTCTTTTTGGCTGTAACATTTCTTTACTTCTTTAAAAAATTACTTTTTACGACGAGCTTTTTTCGGAGCCCCAGTAGGCTTTTCTGTCGTAGGTTTTCCTGATGTTGAGCTTGAACCTGTAGATTTTTTAGACATTCCCACAAGTGGAGAAAGCTCTCTTTTTCCATAGATTTCACCCTTCATAATCCACACTTTGATTCCCATACGTCCGTAGGTAGTGTGAGCCTCATCAAGTGCATAATCAATATCCGCTCTGAAAGTAGATAATGGAATACGTCCCTCTTTATAACTTTCAGAACGTGCCATTTCTGCTCCATTCAAACGACCCGAAATCATTACTTTAATTCCTTCTGCATTCATACGCATTGCAGCCGCAATCGCCATTTTAATAGCTCTTCGGTATGAAACACGCCCTTCGATTTGACGAGCGATGCTTGCAGCAACTAAGTTAGCATCTAATTCAGGTCTTTTGATTTCAAAGATATTAATTTGAATATCCTTACCTGTGATTTTTTTTAGTTCTTCTTTTAACTTGTCTACCTCTTGACCGCCTTTTCCAATAATAATTCCTGGACGAGCCGTAGTGATAGTAACGGTTACAAGTTTCAAAGTTCTTTCAATAATCACACGTGAAACACTAGCCTTCGATAAACGAGTTTGTACATACTTTCTGATTTTATCATCTTCAGCAAGTTTATCTCCGTAGTCATTACCTCCGTACCAGTTAGACTCCCATCCTCTGATAATTCCAAGGCGATTTCCGATTGGATTTGTCTTTTGTCCCATATTTATCTTAGCTTTCTGTGTTATAATTTTTAGCTCCTAATACCACAGTTACGTGATTTGAGCGTTTTCTAATTCTGTGTGCTCTTCCCTGTGGAGCTGGTCTCAATCTTTTTAGCATTGTACCTCCGTCCACACGGATTTCTTTAACGAATAATCCAGCATTTTCCAAATCAGCGTCTTCGTTTTTAGCTTGCCAGTTAGCAATCGCCGACAATAATAATTTTTCTAAACGTGCAGACGCTTCTTTTTGGTTAAATTTCAAAATAGCAAGGGCTTTATCTACTTGTTGACCACGAACTAAATCCGCTACTAAACGCATTTTTCGAGGTGAAGTAGGGCAGTTATTCAACTTTGCAAAAGCCAAGCTCTTTTTAGCTTCTTTAATTTCTGTTGCTTTTTCTCTTTTACGAACTCCCATAGCCTTCTATTATTTTTTACCTTTATTCTTTGCACCTGCGTGTCCTCTAAACGAACGCGTTGGTGAAAATTCGCCTAACTTATGTCCTACCATATTCTCAGTTACATAAACTGGAACAAACTGACGACCATTGTGAACTGCTATTGTTTGACCAACAAAATCAGGAGTTATCATAGACGCTCTTGACCAAGTTTTAATAACAGTCTTTTTTCCTGACTCAATGTTCTGTTGGATTTTTTTCTCCAAACTATAATGAACGTAAGGTCCTTTTTTTAATGAACGTGCCATTTCTTAGTGTTTTATTTTTTTCTACGTTCTACAATATACTTATTACTTGCTTTGGTTTTAGAACGAGTTCTGTAACCTTTTGCTGGGATACCTTTTCTTGATCGTGGGTGTCCTCCGGTAGCTCTACCTTCACCACCTCCCATTGGGTGATCAACAGGGTTCATAACAACTGGTCTCGTTCTTGGTCTTCTTCCTAACCAACGTGAGCGACCTGCCTTACCAGAAACAATCAACTGGTGATCTGAATTTGAAACCGCTCCGATTGTTGCTAAACAAGTAAGCAAAATCATACGAGTTTCACCTGAAGGCAATTTCACAGTTGCATATTTTCCATCTTTTGCCATTAATTGAGCAAAAGTTCCCGCAGAACGAGCGATGTTAGCCCCTTGTCCTGGACGTAACTCTATACAAGAAATTACAGTCCCTAACGGAATTTGAGACAAAGGCATTGCATTACCTACCTCAGGAGCAATATTATTTGTTCCCGAAACAATAGTTTGGTCTACTTTTAATCCAGCTGGGGCAACGATGTATCGTTTTTCTCCATCCGTGTATTGAACCAAAGCAATAAACGCTGTTCTGTTTGGATCGTATTCGATTGAAACTACTTTAGCTTCTACATCAAACTTGTTTCGTTTGAAATCAATAATACGATACTTTTTCTTGTGACCACCACCAATATAACGCATGGTCATCTTCCCTTGATTATTTCTACCTCCAGACTTTTTCAACGGAACCAAAAGGCTTTTCTCCGGCTTATCAGTAGTAATGGTGTCAAATTCGTTTACTACTCTAAAACGCTGCCCAGGGGTAATCGGTTTTAATTTTCTAACTGACATTTTTGTCTATTTATTAAACACTTATATATTTATATATTACTATAAAAATCTATAGTTCCTCCATCTGCCACTTGCACTACTGCTTTTTTAACAGCATTTGTTTTACCTACTTGTAATCCTGTTTTGGTATAACGAGTAGTACGTTTTGGCCCATAGTTTAAGGTGCGAACTGATTCAACTTTAACTCCATAAGTTGCTTCGATTGCTTCTTTAATTTGAATTTTGTTCGCTTGCTTAGAAACTTCAAACGTATAGCAACTTTTTAGCTCGCTGTTTGCATTCGCTTTTTCTGTGATTACAGGTCTAATTAATACGCTCATTTCTTCTTATTTTGTTAAAATTGACTCTAAAACTTCTATTGAGCTTTCTAAAAGAACTACATCTGAAGCATTCACTATTTCGTAAGTGTTTAATTCAGAAGCTGTTACAACATTCGAGCTCTTCAAATTTCGGGATGACAAATATACATTATTATTTGTATTTGGCAACACAAAAAGTGATTTTTTATTTTCTAACCCCAAAGATTTCAAAATATTAATAAATTCTTTTGTTTTTGGAGTGTCAAAATTCAAATCTTCAAGAACTAAAATTGCTTGTTCTTTTGCTTTAGCACTAAGTGCAGAACGACGAGCCAACCTTTTTACATTCTTAGTTAAATTTTGTGTATAATCCTTAGGTCTTGGACCAAAAATGCGTCCTCCTCCTACAAATACAGGCGATTTTACGCTACCTGCACGAGCCGTACCAGTACCTTTTTGTTTTTTAATTTTACGAGTACTTCCCGCTACTTCATTTCTTTCCTTAGCCTTGTGCGTTCCTTGACGTTTATTTGCCAAATAGCGTTTAACATCTAAGTAAATCACGTGATTGTTAGGCTCTATTGCGAATACAGAATCAGAAAGTGTGATTTTTCTGCCTGTTTCTTTTCCTTGACTATTTAATACTGCTACTTCCATTATTTGTGAATAGTTACGTAAGCATTTTTGTGTCCTGGAATACATCCTTTAACTACTAAAAGATTTTTCTCAGCTACCACTTTCAATACTTTCAAGTTTTGTACTGTTACTTTTTCTGCTCCCATTCTTCCAGCCATACGCATTCCTTTGAATACGCGTGATGGATAAGATGATGCTCCTACTGAACCTGGAGCTCTCAAACGGTTGTGCTGACCGTGTGTTGATTGCCCAATACCTCCAAAGCCGTGTCTTCTTACAACCCCTTGAAATCCTTTTCCTTTTGAGATTCCCGTTACATCAACGAACTCTCCTTCTGCGAAAAGCTCTACGGTAACAGAGTCACCTAATTTGTACGCTCCATCAAATCCTTGAAATTCGACAACTTTTTTCTTCACAGAAGTTCCAGCCTTTTTAAAATGCCCTAATTCTGCTTTGTTAGCACGATGTTCTGCTTTGTCATCGAAACCAAGTTGAAGAGCTTCATACCCATCAACCTCTACGGTTCTGACTTGGGTAACTACGCATGGTCCTGCCTCAATGATTGTACAAGGAACATTTTTCCCGTTTTCATCAAATAGACTGGTCATACCTACTTTTTTTCCAATTAACCCAGACATAAATTTAATTTAAAATATTAATTACTATTATTCATAAAATTCAGGGTCAAAAAATACCTTGGATTTTTAACCCTGAACTATTTTTTTCCGTTTTTCCCTAACTCACTGGTTCGGGACAATTTAGTGTATATATTACTATACCGAGAAGTTATCAAACTTTAATCTCAACCTCTACTCCACTTGGCAATTCCAGTTTCATTAAAGCATCAATCGTTTTTGATGAAGAACTATAAATGTCCAACAAACGTTTGTGAGAGCTTAACTGAAATTGCTCACGTGATTTCTTGTTCACGTGTGGAGAACGCAATACAGTAAATATTTTTTTGTGCGTTGGCAATGGGATGGGTCCTGTAACTACCGCTCCTGTCGCTTTTACTGTTTTTACAATCTTTTCAGCTGATTTATCAACCAAATTATGATCGTAAGATTTTAATTTTATTCTGATTTTTTGACTGCTCATTTCCTTAAAAAATTAGTTGCCTTTTGCTTTTTTAATAACTTCCTCTGCGATATTAGACGGAGTTTCAGCATAGTGAGAAAACTCCATTGTAGATGTTGCTCGACCTGATGACAACGTACGTAACGATGTTACATAACCAAACATTTCTGATAAAGGAACACTTGCTTTAATCACTTTTGCTCCATTTCTATCGTCCATATTGTTTACCTGTCCACGACGACGATTCAAGTCTCCTACGATATCACCCATATTTTCCTCAGGAGTAATTACTTCTAATTTCATAATAGGCTCCATCAACACCGCTTTTGCTGCACGTGCTGCTTCTTTATATCCTAATTTAGCCGCCAATTCAAATGATAATGAATCTGAATCGACTGCGTGGAATGAACCATCTACCAACGTGATTTTCATTGAATCCATTTCAAATCCTGCCAAAGGTCCATTTTTCATCGCCTCTTTGAATCCTTTTTCAACAGAAGGGATATACTCTTTTGGAATATTACCACCTTTGATTTCGTTGATAAACTCCAAACCTACTTTTCCTTCAGCAGCTGGTTCCATACGGAATACGATGTCAGCAAACTTACCACGTCCACCTGATTGTTTTTTATAAACCTCACGGTGATTTGCAACAGCTGTAAGAGCCTCTTTATACTCTACTTGTGGCTGACCTTGATTAACTTCTACTTTAAATTCGCGTTTTAAACGGTCTACAATAATATCTAAGTGAAGCTCACCCATACCAGAGATGATAGTTTGTCCAGAAGCCTGATCTGTTTTCACTTGGAAAGTAGGGTCTTCTTCAGCCAATTTTGCCAATGCCATACCCATTTTATCTACGTCAGCCTTTGTTTTAGGCTCAACAGCGATACCGATTACTGGGTCAGGGAACACCATTGATTCTAATACGATTGGATGTTTTTCATCACAAAGAGTATCTCCTGTCTTGATGTCTTTGAAACCTACTGCTGCCCCAATGTCTCCTGCTTCAATAAATTCAATCGGATTCTGTTTATTAGCGTGCATTTGGTAGATACGAGAGATACGCTCTTTATTTCCTGAACGAGCGTTCAATACATAAGAACCTGCATCTAAATGACCAGAATACGCACGGAAGAACGCCAAACGACCTACATAAGGGTCAGTAGCAATTTTGAATGCCAAAGCTGCGAAAGGTGCATCAACAGCTGGTTTTCTAAGAGCAACAGCTCCTGTGTCAGGGTGTGTTCCTTCGATAGCTTCTTTATCCAAAGGCGAAGGCAAGTAACGGCATACCGCATCAAGCATAAACTGAACACCTTTGTTTTTGAAAGAAGAACCACATACCATCGGAATAATAGCCATATCCATCACAGCAGCTCTCAATGCTTTGTGAACCTCTTCTTCTGTAATAGAATTTTCATCTTCCATATATTTTTCCAAAAGACCTTCGTCATAAGCCGCTACTTCCTCAATTAATTGAGAACGGAACTGATGTACTTCGTCTTTCATATCCTCAGGGATTTCTACAATATCAAAGGTAGCTCCTTGAGTTTCTTCGTGCCATACGATAGCACGGTTTTTAACTAAATCCACAACGCCTTTAAAATCAGCCTCATCACCAATAGGCAATACGATAGGCACAGCGTTTGATTTCAACATTTCTTTAACTTGGTTACAAACATTAAGGAAATTAGCTCCTTGTCTGTCCATTTTGTTTACGAAACCGATACGTGGCACTTTGTAGTTATCTGCCAAACGCCAGTTCGTTTCAGATTGAGGCTCAACACCATCAACCGCACTAAACAAAAACACCAACCCGTCCAATACACGTAACGAACGATTCACCTCTACGGTAAAATCTACGTGACCAGGAGTATCGATAATGTTAAAATGATATTCCTTAGCATCTGCTGTGGGTTTACCATTTTCGGTTGGGAAGTTCCAAGTACAAGTTGTTGCAGCCGATTGGATAGTGATACCACGCTCAGCTTCTTGCTCCATCCAGTCCATAGTAGAAGCTCCATCGTGAACCTCCCCTATTTTATGTGTTTTCCCTGTATAGAAAAGGATACGCTCCGTAGTGGTTGTTTTCCCAGCATCGATGTGAGCTGCAATACCTATGTTTCTTGTATATTTTAAATCTCTTGCCATATTATTATATACTAAAATCTAAAGTGTGAGAATGCTTTGTTTGCCTCTGCCATTTTGTGCGTATCCATTTTTTTCTTAACGGCTGCACCTTCTTCTTTAGCAGCTGATAAAATTTCTCCAGCTAATTTTTGAGCCATTGATTTCTCGTTTCTTTTGCGAGAATACCCAATTAACCATTTCATAGCCATTGACACTTTTCTATCAGGTCTGATTTGCATCGGGATTTGGAAAGTAGCTCCACCCACACGGCGTGAACGCACCTCTACGTGAGGCATTACATTCGTTAACGCGTCTTTCCATACCTCCAACGCTGATTTTTCATCATTATTCTTTTTTTGCTCTACTATATCCAAAGCGTCATAAAACACTTTAAAAGCCACTGACTTTTTACCATCCCACATTAGATTGTTCACAAAACGTGTTACTAATTGGTCATTAAATTTAGGATCTGGTAAAAGAGGTCTTTTCTTAGCTTGTCTTTTTCTCATTTTTCCTTAGTTAAAAGATTTTTTTAAAAATTACTATTTTTTACCTTTTGCTGGAGCTGCAGCTTGTCCTGGTTTTGGACGCTTAGCCCCATATTTAGAACGACGTTGCGTTCTTCCTGCTACACCAGCTGTATCTAATGCACCACGAACGATGTGGTATCTTACACCTGGCAAATCTTTAACCCTTCCGCCTCTTACCAATACTATCGAGTGCTCTTGAAGGTTATGTCCCTCACCTGGTATGTAAGCGTTCACTTCATTGCCGTTTGTCAAACGAACACGAGCTACTTTACGCATCGCTGAGTTCGGTTTTTTAGGCGTTGTTGTATAAACACGCGTACACACACCTCTTCGTTGAGGACACGAATCCAAAGCAACCGATTTACTCTTCTTGGTAATTCTGATTCTTCCTTTTCGTACTAATTGTGAAATTGTTGGCATAATTTAATTTACAATAATTATATAAAAAATTTTAATTTACAAATTCATAATAGACACTAAAACACCTAATCCTACACCTCAAAATTAGCTTTACTGTCTACAAATGCGGGTGCAAAACTACACTTTTATTTTTAAACCACCAAGAAATCAATACTTTAATTACTACACACACTATACTTTTCATAAAACCTCTCTATAAACATTTCAATTTAAAACAATGCAAATTACTGACAAACAAACATTTAACAAAAATAAATTAGCTCAAAAGCAAAAATAATTTGTTACAAATATCACAAAATATTTTATCCAATATGTTATTTTGAAATGTAATTCTTTTTTTCTCCTTAATTTTAACAGCTATTTCTTTTCAGCTTTTTGAAAAATGGAGGAAATTTAAAAAATTAAGATAAATCTATTTGAAAGGGGAATAAACTATTTTTATTTTCAAATTATATTGTATTTTTGCAAAAAAGATTGACCAAAAAAATGCAAAAAATAATTATTGCCATTGATGGATTTTCTTCTACAGGCAAAAGCTCTACAGCCAAAGCTGTCGCCCAAAAATTAGGATATATATATGTAGACACAGGTGCTATGTATCGTGCAGCTGCTTATTTGGCTACAAAAGAAGGGCTACTTGCCATCACAAGTGTCCAAAATGAACAAACTCAAAAATTTGAAACAGTTACACACGTAAATGAAGAGCAACTACTTGAAAATCTGAAACAAAGTGAAATCAAATTTATATACAATGCTGAATTAGGATTTTCTGAAATATATTTAAATGGAGAGAACATCGAAAAAGAAATTCGCTCCATAGAAGTGGCAAATGTGGTTAGCGAAGTTGCTAAAATAGCTCATATTCGTTCATATTTAGTAGATTTACAACGAATTATGGGAAGTCAAAAAGGTATAGTTATGGACGGAAGAGACATTGGGTCAGTAGTGTTTCCTAATGCCGAACTCAAAATTTTTATGACCGCATCTGAACAAATTCGTGCCGAGCGTCGCTTTAAAGAACTTCAAGCAAAAGGAGAAAATGTATCGTTTGACGAGGTTCTAAAAAATGTACAACACCGTGATTTTCTGGACACTACACGCAAAGAATCTCCGCTAATAAAAGCACAAGATGCCATTGAAATAGATAATTCATTTATGAGTTTCGACCAGCAAGTACAAAAAATTATTGATTTAGCAATGGCAAAAATCAAAATTCAAAACAGTAATTAACTGAAAAACAATGATTAAAGCTATAAATATACACAAGACCTACAAAGATTTGGAAGTTCTAAAAGGAGTAGACATTTACGTAAATAAAGGCGAAATTGTGTCTATTGTAGGAGCATCGGGAGCTGGAAAAACAACTTTATTGCATATTTTAGGGACATTGGAAACAGCCAATAGCCTAAAAGATACTTCGCTATTAATCAATGATATAGACTTGCAAAAACTCTCTTCCAAACAACTTTCTGATTTTCGAAATAAGCATATTGGATTTATTTTTCAATTTCATCAATTATTACCCGAGTTTACCGCTCTGGAAAATATTTGTATTCCTGCCCTTATCAAAGGTATTTCCAAAAAAGATGCAGAAAAACGAGCAAAAGAATTGCTTTCTTTTTTGAATTTAGCCAATCGTTTTGACCACAAACCCAACGCTTTATCTGGCGGAGAGCAACAACGCGTATCGGTAGCACGTGCATTGATGAATCATCCTTCGGTAGTCTTTGCTGATGAGCCTAGTGGGAATTTGGATTCGGAAAGTGCTGAACATTTACATCAGTTATTTTTCCAACTTCGGAAAGAATTTAACCAAACTTTCGTGATTGTAACTCATAATGAGGAACTTGCTAATATGGCTGACCGAAAGCTCACGATGCTCGACGGAAAAATTATTTCATAATTTTCATTGATTTTCAATTATTTATGAACGAATTAAAATCTTTCTTAGACGAAAAAGTACGACAATACAATCGCCCCGAATTCATAGAAACTGACCCTATCCAAATTCCTAAAAATTTCTCTTTAAAGGAAGACATTGAAATTGCGGGATTTCTTTCGGCTGTAATTGCGTGGGGACAGCGTAAAACAATCATTTCCAATGGATTGAAAATGATGAATCTGCTTGGTAATTCACCTTATGATTTTGTGATGACACATTCCGAAAAGGATTTGGAACGCTTACAAAACTTCGTTCATCGGACTTTTAACGGGCAAGATTTGGAGCAATTCGTACGAAGTTTGAAAACAATATATACTAACCATAACGGACTGGAAAATGCCTTTGCTAATTGCATCGAAAACAAGGATTTACAACTTGGAATTTCAAATTTTAAAACGTTATTTTTTAGTGATTTAAAACACAAACGAACATTAAAACATCTTCCTGACCCTCGTAAAGGTTCGGTAGCTAAACGTATTAATATGTTCTTGCGTTGGGTAGTTCGTAAGGATAATTCGGGAGTTGATTTTGGTATTTGGCAACGAATTTCTCCCGAGATGTTATCTTGCCCTTTGGATGTTCATTCAGGAAATGTAGCTCGCCACTTGGGGTTAATCACTTCCCCGAAAAATGACCTCAAAGCATTGGCAGAATTGGATAATCATCTACGCCAGTTCGACCCGAAAGACCCTGCCAAATACGATTTTGCTTTATTTGGGATAGGCGTTTTTAATGATTTAGATATAAAATATTAGTTTTTAACAATTTGAACTCCGTAGATAGCCTCGAAAACGGCTTTGGTTTGTTCCCATTCGCTGTTACGTACTTCGATAAAAAGTCGGCAGTTTAATTCAAGTTTTTGGTCGATAACTTGCAGATTTCGTTCTTTGACCACACGCATTACTTTATTCATATCCTTATAATCAAAAGTGATTTCGAGAGTTTGGGTTACGATTTTTTCGATGATTTTGGCTTCTTGCAAAGTGAGCTGAGCCGATGTTTTGTAGGCTTGTACTAAACCTCCAACCCCTAACTTGATACCTCCGAAATAACGCACTACAATAATAAGCACATCTGTAAGTTCAAAAGATTGTATCTGTCCGTAGATAGGAATTCCTGCCGAGTTATTGGGTTCGCCATCATCATTTGTTCGATGATGCTGATGTGTGCCATAGCCTAATTGCCAAGCATAACACCAATGCCTTGCCGAATGGTGTTTCTTTTTGATTTCTTCCAAATGACGCTTAATATCCTCTTCCGTTTTTACGGGAAAAGCATAGCCCAAAAATTTACTGCTTTTTTCCTTGAAAATCACTTCTTCCACAGGGAAAGCTATTGTTTTAAAGACATCATTCATCATCATAAGTTTTTGTAAATAAACAAATTATCACTTCCAAAAGATTTTGTTTCCTGAAGTGAAGCGTTTTGCAATAAAGGTGCTTTGACACCTGCTGCAAACGTGGCTTCCCCTACAAAAACAAAGGCTTCATCCCAAAGGTTAGCGTCTATAAACTGCTGTAATACAGTATTTCCACCTTCTACAATGAGGCTTTGTATATTTTTGTGATAAAGTAATTCACAAATCTGTTCAGCGATATTGTCAGAAAAAACTATATTTTCAAACGAAATATGTTTAAATTGATGACCTGAATTTTTTATTTCTGTAATAAAAATAGTCTCAAAAGAATCATCCCAGACAGAAAAATGTTTCGGAGTTTTTAATTCTTTGTCAATAATTACTCGCAACGGATTTTTACCCGACCAATGACGTACATCAAGTTTAGGATTGTCTTGTAAAACAGTATTTGTTCCTACTAAAATTGCCTGTTCCTGACTACGCATTTTATGAACATATTGCCTTGAATATGAGTTCGTTATCCAATAAGGTTTCATTTCATCTTTTTCCAATGGAGCTATAAATCCGTTTGAGGTTTCTGCCCATTTCAAGAAGATATACGGACGTTTTTTCTGATGAAAAGTAAAAAATCGATTGTTAAGTTCTTGACATTCTTTTTCTAAAACTCCCACAACCACTTCACAACCAGCATCTTGCAGTTTTCTAATACCACTACCACTTACTTTAGCGAAAGGGTCGATCGTACCAATAACTACCTTTGGAATTTTATGCTCAATAATCAAATCGGCACATGGAGGTGTCTTCCCAAAATGGCTACACGGTTCTAAACTTACGAAAATAGTACTTTTTGATAGTAATTCTTTGTTTTTTAGCGAATTAACTGCATTTACTTCAGCGTGAGGCTCTCCTGCTTTTTGATGCCAACCCTCTCCAATAATTTTATCCTCAAAAACGATGACACTCCCCACCATTGGATTGGGATATGTAGCCCCTAATCCATTGTAAGCCAACTGAATGCAACGCTGTATATATTTTTCATAATCGGTCATTTTGCAAAACTACAAGATTCCAAGGGATTTTACAAGAAGAAATTTTACAAAAACAATCTAAGCATCATATTCTTACCTGAATTTTATCATTTGTATAAAAATAAAAATAATTTTCATACTTTTGCCCTTAAAATATTTACACGAATCGTCATCATCAAAACTTCACTCCAACAATGAATTTCAGAACCATCGTTCCTATTGAGCAGTCAATTTATAAAATTGGGTATAGTTCCAAGATTTTGAGCATTGGTTCGTGTTTCTCTGTAAATATTGCTCAGAAATTGGAACATCATAAATTTCAGATAGTTATCAATCCATTTGGAATTCTTTTTCATCCGTTGGTAATCGAAAAAATGATTCGTAGGGCGTTAGAAAACTCTTTTTTTCAAGAAGAAAATTTTTTCCAACATAACGATTTATGGCATAGTTTTGATGTACATTCAGAACTGAGCCAAACCTCTCTGAGCAACGCAAAACTCATTGCTAATCAAAAACTTATAGAATTACAAAAGGCTTTAAAAGAAGCTGATTTTATATTCATTACTTTGGGAACTGCTTGGGTATATGAGCATTATCAAAAAGGAATTGTAGCTAATTGCCACAAACTTCCGCAAACTAATTTTTCAAAAAAATTGCTTTCTACAAAAGAAATTGAAACAAGTTTATGGGAGATTAGCCACAAAATAGAAGCTACGAATCCCAATGCTAAAATCATTTTTACAATTTCGCCCGTACGACATATTAAAGACGGTTTTGCAGAAAATCAACTAAGTAAATCACACTTAATCTGTGGCTTACATTCATTTTTGGCAAAAAACAATTTACTTGCAAAAGCTCCTTATTACATCGAAAGCAATCGAAGTTATTTCCCTGCATACGAAATTATGATAGATGAGCTTCGGGATTATCGGTTTTACACCGAAGATATGCTTCACCCCAGCGAAATTGCTGTGCAATATATCTGGCAACGGTTCATACAAACATACATTGATGAAACTTGCCTACCAGATATGAAACTAATTGATTCCATTCAAAAGAGTTTACAACATCGAAGTTTTAACCCTGAAAGTGAGCAATTTAAATCATTTCAACAGAATTTACAAGAAAAAATAAGAGCAATTACACATAAATTTAAAACGAATGGTATTCACTTACATTTCGAAAAATAGTGAACCTTCACACAATATAATATGGAAAAAGATTACCAAATTTTCGGAATACGAGCTATTATAGAAGCTATTTCGGCTGGCAAAACGATTGATAAAATATTTGTTCAGAAAGGATTAAAAAGTACACTATATCAAGAATTACAACAACTTTTACAGAAAGAACAAATAGCTATTTCACACGTGCCTGTGGAAAAACTCAATAGAATGACCAAAAAAAATCATCAGGGAGTAGTGGCAAACCTATCTCCTGTGGTATACCACGATTTCGAGAATTTGGTCATTGATACCATCGAAAGTGGAAAAACACCTCTTTTTATAATCTTAGACCACCTTTCCGATGTTCGCAATTTCGGAGCTATAATCCGTACAGCAGAATGCACGGGAGTTTCAGGCATTATTATTCCTAAAAAAGGAAGTGTTTCTATTACTGCCGATACGGTAAAGACCTCGGCTGGAGCGGTATTCAAAGTGCCTATCTGCAAAGTGGATAACTTGCGTGATGCTGTGTATTATCTGCAAGGAAGTGGTATCAAAATTGTGGTTGCTACTGAAAAAACAGAAAAATCACTCTACAAAGTAACAATGAACGAACCTCTGGCAATTATTATGGGGGCTGAAGATGTGGGAGTATCTCCAGCTTTATTGAAATTAGCAGATGACAGAGCAAAATTACCAATGTTAGGTGAAATCAGCTCACTAAATGTATCTGTGGCTTGTGGTGTATTTCTCTACGAAGTGGTACGCCAACGAATGGGATAGAGCGTCTTTAATTATACGAGCTATTACCGCACACCTTCCCACCACTTACCAAACTGCTGATTCTCTGCATTTAAGTAGACTATATCGCCAATTTTTGGAGTTAATAAATTGATATTGTGATTTTTAGCGTTTTGATACGCATTCTCCAAAGGCTCATACCACGGATGGTTTGCCAAGGCATATTTAGAGTTGTGAAACGTCAAAACGTTTTTAGGATTGAGCGTTTTTACCAATTTTGGAAACTCTTCTGGCTGAAAGTGAATATGCTTCCACCCTTTGTCATACTGCCCATTTTCGAGGATTGCCCAATCAATTTTAGGAAATTGAGCAGCTGTTTTTTCGTAAAAATCATCATAACCGCTATCGCCTCCAATGTAAACGGTTTGTGTAGGTGTTTCAAGCATAAACGAAACCCAAAGCGTTTTTTTAGGAGAAAGTCCACGCCCCGAAAAATGCCTCACAGGAAGTGCCGTGAGCTTGAATATATCACTAATTTGGGTGTTTTCATACCAATCCAATTCCGTAATTTTATTGGCAGGAATGCCCCAATATTCCAAATGTTCGCCCACTCCCAAAGCCGTGATAATATGCCCTACGCGATCTTTGATTTGCATAACCGTCTCATAATCAAGATGGTCCCAATGGTCGTGCGTAAGTATCAGATAATCAATGTTTGGAATGTCTTTGGGTGAATAAATATCCGCTCCCTTAAAAGGTTTGTTGAAAAATCCTACGGGCGATGCCGAAACCAAAGTCGGGTCAATCAAAAATCGCTTTCCGTCAATCTGCATAAAATACGCCGAATGTCCAAGCCAAACCAACACATTTTCGTCTTTTGAAAAAGAATTGAGGTCGGTTTTTACGGAAGGAATTTCAGTTTCGGGACGCAAATTCGGCTTTTTTACGAAAAGAAAATCCCACATCAACGCGGCAAATGACTTGTCCGAAGTAAGTTGGGGTGTTTCCGAAAGATTTTGAAATTGCCCATTTTTATAATTCGCTGATTTTTCGATACGAGCCAAACGTTCTCCACTCGGATTTTTCCCAAACTTCGCTTGATTGAGAAAAATCACTCCCACCACAACTATTAAAGCTATGATTATAAGCACAATATACATAATTTTTCTCAATTGGGTTTGATGTTTTAAATTAATTATGCAACTCCATCATTTCGTTTTTTACAACCTGAAGCACACCTTTGATTTTACTAAAATACGTTATAGCCTCATCAGTAGTCTTGTTTTTCGGAATAGAAATCGCCATTCCATTCAGATTTTTGTACTGATGAACGATTTTTGCCTTGTAATTTTCTATTTTTTGATTCAGTTCGGACAAATTCAATCCGTTTTCGTAATAAAGAATCACGATTTCGCCTTGTGTAACTTGCTTTTCAGTCGGCGGTAGAATCTTTTTGGGACTTGTACATTGCACCGTTAAAAAACCTACCGCCACTTAAGGCTAAAAAGAGTTTGGTCATTATTCGCCTTTGTATTTTTCTACGCTATCTATATATAAAACAGCACTTTGCGAATCGTATTTATATTTTTCAGCCTCGTAAATGTGTTCGCCAGTTTTAGACAAAATGATGTTTCTTTCCGCATCGCTGGGTAAGAAAAGTTCTGCTTTTGATTTATCCTCATTAAACAAGACAAAAGCACTTATAACTGCCTCATTTTCTTTTACTTCGGTAGGATTTAAGCGTTTTCCTTCGTTGAAAATTTGTAAACAAGTTTGTCTGAGTTCGCTCCACGTTTCTCCAGCCGCAGCAATGCAACCGTGTTTGTCTTTTTCGCCTCCTAAAAGAACCTCTTTTTCTTCGGTAACTTCCTGATTTTTATTTTGTTGGGTAGAATTATTACAAGCGACAATCATAAAAACTGAGGCTAAAAATGCTATTTTTTTCATCTGTATTACATTATTTTTTGTTAAACAGTAGAGAATAGTCAAAAGATGTGCCAAAATTACTTTTCCGCCCGAAAACGTAAAATGATATTTTTAGTTTCGTCTAAAAAATACAAATGGTTATCGCTCCATTCCCAAAAATGAACTTTTTTCAAAGTGGTAATGTATTCATTTTCATTGATAGATTTTACGATTAAATGCTATAAATTTATACTATTTTTACCAAAAACAAACCGATTTCACAAAATAGACGCTCCGTTTAGGTCGGTAGTTAGGACTTCGCTCATATAGTCAAACCACGGACGCATTGCTAAAAAAGTAGCGATAATTTCTTTTGCAAAGTGTTCATTTACAACTTCTTCATCGGAAAAGGTCGCATCACTACCCAATGCTTCATTTTGATTAAATCAATGGCAGGATGGTCTTTCGCAAAGCCTTTCGGAGCTGTTTTGAGGGAATCTTCGGCTTTGATACCTCCGAAATAGTTCTGAAAAGTTGGCTCTGCGATAATGTTGCGAATTGGTTCATCGTTCATCTCAAATTCCTTACGAATGCGGAAAACATCTTCCTTTTCTGGATTCCAAAATCCACCGCCTACAAATGAGTTATTTGGCTCTATATGAACATAATAACCTCCTCGAAGTTCGGGTTTTCTACGTCCGAATGACACACCGAAATGGGTTTTGTAAGGCGATTTATCCTTTGAAAAACGCACATCCTTATAAATTCGGAATTGGTGCATATCGGTAACATCATCATATTGTTGTAATTGCTGAAAAATCTTCTGAAAAAAGGCTTTATTGTCCTTGTTTATGCTGTCGTACAGCGGTTTGTGCTGGGCAAACCACTCACGATTGTTGTTCTGGGCTAAGTCTTTTAAAAACTGTATTTTCTCTTTGGTAATCATTTGTTATAGAGATTTTTGTGCTTGCAAAGATAGGGTTTTATTTTAAATTTTGGGGATTTTAGCGCCTTAAAAATCAAGAATTTTCAATAAAATATATAATAACGTATATTTCTAATAAAAAAGCAAAATTTATGAATTTACATAAAAAACACAACACCAATACTTTACAAAGACAAAATCAAAGGTTATTATTTTTTGTATTATTGATGATATTTTAAGAGAAATTGCCTCTTAATAAGGATAAACTTCGTAAAGTAAACGACTTCAAAAAGATGTTTTCTTAAAAAATACACACTATTAGCTTAACTGGATTTTTCATTAAAGGAATGATATATGATTGAAAATCGAATAAATAACTTAATATAAAAAGTAAGTTGAGTTAATTACTTTTTCCCAACAAAAATACAAATTATTTACCCAAAACATCTTTCTAAAAAAAAATAAAAGCCTCCTAAATGAAAGAGGCTTTTAAGGATAAAGCTAACTATTGTTTAAAATATAAGGAGCATAAAATGAAATGTACAAGAATTACATTTAACTACCATTTAATTACCATTTTTAAAGTGGATATTTACCTTGTATTTTACCATAACTACTATTATACCGCATAAACACCCCGAAAACTACCGAAACCCTTATAAAACCGCTGTTTAGGCGTTTTTTTTGTGCTTTGGCTACACCTATTTTACTCCCATAAAATAACCATTTTCGTAGCCTCACGAAAAAGATAACCAACCAACCCCCAAAAAAGCTATTTTTTAGGTTAGGACTACACTTAGGACTACAAAAAACCGTGTTTTTTGCACCTGTACAAGACCTATACGTACAGATATAAAGCAACATAATGCTTTTTTTTGCGTTATAATTGGGGTGTATTGCACGTTTAAAAACACGTAAAAAATACACAACACACTAATAATCAGTATTTTAAAGTAAAATACTGACTGTTATTATATATTTTCTTTGCACATTTTTACTCCAAACGGAT
>JAUNHN010000185.1 GCA_030523915.1 Capnocytophaga sp.
GGAAAAAAAAGTATCTTTGCAATTAGAAAATAACGATTTAACTTCCTATTTATGACTACCAAACGCCTTTCTACTTTTACTCGAAATCAACGTATAGGAAGCGTTCTGTTATTTTTTGTCGTTATTATAGTTCAAATTGTTTATTTTTTCATTGATTTTTCACAAAAAAAGCCTCTTTCCGATAGTTTGTACATCACAAGGCTCAATAATGAAATTGATTCTTTACGGAAAATAGCCCTTCTTCCTAAAAAAGATACCATTTATCCGTTTAATCCCAATTTTATAACCGATTACAAAGGCTTTGTCTTGGGTATGAAGCCCGATGAAATCGATAGGCTTTTGGCTTTCCGAAAAGAAAACAAATTTGTCCATTCCGCAGAAGAATTCCAAGCAGTTACCAAAGTTTCTGACAGCCTTTTGGCGGAAATAGCTCCGTATTTTACATTCCCTAATTGGGCTAATAACGCCAAAATCATTAATAAAAAAGAAAATATTCCTACTAAAACAAGCAAAACGATTGCAAAACAAGACATTAACCAAGCTACTGCCGATGATTTGAAGAAAATAAAAGGCATTGGCGAGGTACTTTCGCAGCGAATTGTAAAATATCGCGAAAAATTACAAGGTTTTACGGTTTTAGCCCAAGTTTCGGAGGTTTATGGCATTGAAAAAGAGGTTTTTGATGCAATTACGGAACGCTTCGAGGTACAAAAAAAGCCCAATATCATAAAGAAAAATATCAATGTACTGACTTTAAATGAACTTTCCCAAGTTCCGTATATAAAAGGAGCGGAACAAGCTCGTAAAATTGTAGCTTTTCGGTCTGAATATGAACGTATTGATAGCTTTGCCGATTTGCTCAAAGCCAATATTTTATATCAAGAACAAATCGAAATGCTGCAAAAGTATCTTTTTATTGAAAAATAATACTATTTTTGCAAATTCAAAAAAAATCATGCGATTTTTATTTTTCACTTTACATATTTATAAGAACAAACTAATAATATATAACTAAAAGATATGAATTTTAGCTATTCTGAAACACAAAAAATGGTCGCTGACTCGGCTCGAGAGTTCGCTCATAAGTATATTCTGCCCAATGTTATGATTTGGGACGAAACGCAAGAGTTCCCCGTAGAGGTTTTCAAAAAAGCAGGTGAAATGGGCTTTATGGGCGTGCTTGTTCCCGAAACTTACGGAGGCTCGGGGCTTAATTATCACGATTATATTGCTATTATTGAAGAAATTTCTAAGGTAGACCCGTCCATTGGGCTTTCTATCGCCGCTCATAACTCGTTATGTACCAATCATATTTATGAATTTGCCAACGAAGAGCAGAAAAAAAAGTGGCTTCCTAAACTTGCAACAGGCGAATGGATTGGTGCGTGGGCTATTACAGAGCATAACACTGGCTCGGACTCGGGAGGAATGGCTACAACGGCTGTAAAAGACGGCAATCATTGGGTTTTAAACGGTGCTAAGAACTTTACAACGCACGGAAAAACAGGTAACATCGCAGTAGTGATAGCACGAACGGGCGAAAAAGGGGATAAACACGGCATTTCTGCCTTTGCGGTAGAGCGTGGAACGCCGGGGTTCAGCAGTGGAAAGAAAGAAAACAAGCTCGGAATGCGTGCAAGCGAAACAGCCGAAATGATTTTCCAAGATTGTCGCATTCCCGCCGAAAATTTGATAGGTAACGTAGGCGAAGGCTTCATTCAAGCGATGAAAGTCCTTGATGGAGGACGCATTTCTATCGGAGCACTCGCCCTTGGCATTGCAAAAGGAGCTTATGAAGCATCGGTGAAGTACGCTAAGGAACGTACACAGTTCGAAAAGCGGCTTATTGACTTTCAAGCTATTGCTTTTAAACTCGCGGATATGTGTACCGAGATTGAGGCTTCGGAATTATTGCTTCATAAAGCAGCTTTCTTAAAGAATAACAAGCAAAAAGTAACTCAACAAGGGGCTATGGCAAAAATGTATGCTTCGGAAGTATGCGTAAAGGTAGCTACCGAAGCCATTCAGATTCACGGCGGATACGGTTACACGAAGGATTTCCCCGTGGAGAAGTTTTTCCGCGACTCGAAGCTGTGTACCATCGGTGAAGGAACTACGGAAATACAAAAATTAGTTATTAGTAGACACATTGACCGACAATAAATCGGTAATGATACAAAAAAAAGGATTTTGATTACTCAAAATCCTTTTTTTATTGCTTCGGCAGAAGCCAAAACTGCTTGTTTTAACCCCTCTTTGTATTGTACGATACGCTCCAACGTCTGTTTATGCTGCGAAGCGATGATTTGGGCAGCCAAAATCCCTGCATTTTTACCTCCATTGAGAGCTACGGTAGCAACAGGAACGCCTGCGGGCATTTGTAAAATAGATAACACCGAATCCCAGCCATCAATCGAGTTACTGCTCTTTACGGGGACACCGATAACGGGTAGCGGAGACATCGAAGCCACCATTCCTGGCAAATGAGCTGCTCCCCCAGCCCCTGCGATGATTACATTTATCCCGTTTTTGTGGGCGTTCATACTAAAATCCATTAATTTTTCGGGCGTTCGGTGTGCCGAAACGATGTCTACCATTGTTTCGATACCCAATTCCTTTAAAATATCGATTGCTTCCTGCATTATGGGCAAATCGCTCTTGCTTCCCATTACAATAGCTACTTTCATATTGATTGTTTTGTATTTTTATTAAATTATTTTTATTGTTTAAGGGCGAAATGAATTCGCCCCTATGCCATTTTTACTTGTTTTGAAGACAATTTTAGTGCTACAATACATTAAGTTCGAATAGATTTGCCTATACTTTCTAATAATTGTGGCTGGTCTTTCAGTACAATCTTCGCAATTCCGTAAAACTTCGTTACCCAAGTTTCTACTTCCCAAAATGCTACATCTTTATCTAACGTAGCTTGTTGGCTTTTTCCTTTTTTGTTTGTATAATTGAAATTAGCCTGTTTAACTTCCTCGATTTTCTCTAATTGCGAGGCGATGTACTCTTCCGTAATCTTCAAAGGTTTTAGCGGAGTGCTAAGTTCCTCATTGGATTGTAATTGTTTGTAAAAAGTATCCATCATATCGAGCAAAACGCTGAATTTGGTAGCCAAAACGCCTTTAACGCCCAATGCCGATTGCTTCTTTTCCTCATTTTTGAAGATTACTTTTGCTTTTTTTCGGTCTTCCGAGTATGTTTTTTTGAGCGTGTCGTATTTTTTGCTAAAATCATCGTAAGCCAGTTTCTCTTCTGTTGTAGTTCTTTTGCTGATGTCTAATTTTTCTACCGCAAAATCATACAAATTTTTGCCTTTGGTGATTTCCTGCTCGTCATAACCGTATTCCGAAAGCACATTTTTTAGTGTTTCGTTCTTACTAATGTTTTCAAAAATAGCTCCGTACTTCTGAAATGTCTCTAAAGGTAATTTTCTCTTAGCCATAATGTCTATTTTTAATATTTTTTACTATAAAAATGAATTTGTTTTGTTTGTTTTTAATCCAATTTCGATTGTATAATACAAAATGTTATATGTAATTTCATTGTCAAACTGAGCGAAGTCTACGTCAG
>JAUNHN010000186.1 GCA_030523915.1 Capnocytophaga sp.
ACTTCAACAATATCAAAATTCGAGAAAGGTCAATCGGGTTGAAAAGTGTCATTCCCATTGAAAGCTCTTCTAACGGATAATCTTTAAGCATCAATAGCGAAAGTAAAAAAATTCCGTCATAAATCACCGCCATAAAAAGCCAAACCAAAATCGCTAAACTGAAACCCTTGATTTTGTTTTCGTTATAAAGCCCAATAAGATAGGAAAAACCAACAAAAATAAAATTTAGGAATATCCCCGTGATTATCAGCATCAAAAAATTAAATATTTCGTTGGACAAGAAAAGCCCGTAAAATAAAAACGGTAAGCCCAACCCAATGAGCAAACTCAAACTCAGCGACAGCGAAATACCGATGTATTGCCCCGCAAAAATATTTATCCGTTTGAGGGGTTGCCCAAGTAGAAGCTCTATAAATTCACGCGAATTGTAGTAATACATCACACCGAAAATGGTGGCAATCAGCGGAATAAGTATCGTAATGACATTCATCATCGTGATAACCGATTTGGAAATATCGTTATTGATAAAGAGCAAAATAATCCCCAAAAGCAGGTAAAAACCTAAGTAAAAATACGTCCAACTGCTACGGATAAGGTCAAAAAATGTATATCGGATAATCTTAATCATATTTTTCGTTTTTTAATAATTCGGCGATAGCTTCTTGAAAATCAGATTTTTGTGTTTTTGCTAACAAGGCTTGTGGCGTACCTCTGAAATAAATATTCCCTTCGAGAATGAATATAATTTCATCAGAAAGTTCTTCTATAAAACTAAGAATATGCGAGGTTATTAAGATAGTTTTTCCTTTCTGTTTTTCTCGCAAAATAAGTTTTTTCAATGCCAAAATAGCGATTGGGTCAAGCCCCGAAGTGGGTTCGTCCAGCACGATGTACGGCACGTCAATCATAAAGGTAAGTACTAAATTTACTTTTTGTTTTGTACCACCAGAAAGATTTCCTAACGACTTGTGTAAGTGTTTTTTAAGTCCAAAAATCTCAATAAGTTCTGCCTCGTTACATTGTTGATTTTTGAAATTTTTAATCATTTTAATAAGCTCTCGAACCTTTAAATTGCTCGGAAAATTGGCAATTTGTGGCAAATAAGCTACTTGTTCGCGGTATTTCCACTGATTTTTTATGGATTTTCCGTCCAAAAAAATTTCACCTTTGTTAGGGATTACCATTCCTAAAAAACTTTTCATCAGTGTAGTTTTTCCTGAGCCGTTAGGTCCTAAAATGGCTATAATTCCTTCTTTTTCAATGGTAAAACTAACGCCTTTAAGTACGTGTAATTTTCCGTATTTTTTATGTATTTCCTTGAATTCTATCATATTAGATTATTTTTTTTGGGAATGAAAAGGTCGCATACGAGGGTTTTCGTCAATCAGATTTTCAGGAGTGAAAGCAGGTGCTACTTTTTCTGAAAAATTAACAATATCAATGAATAAACTACGCAACAAAATGATACTTTCAGGGGTTTTGTTGGCTATGTAAGAAAACAGTTTCACAGGTCGATATGGCACATCACCAATGCCGTCTTTATTCAAATCGTAGCCCGTGTAATCGCTCCAATAATTGTTCTTGAAAGTATTGGCATTCATCTTGTTATTGTATGAAACATCAAAGGTATTGTTCAGAAAGTCATTGTCCCAAAAGTGATTGTCAAAACACGCTCCTTTGATGCGAATGCCCCAACCATTTTCTGAAAAAATGTTCTCCTTATAATTGATACGCGTACAACTTTCTCCGTTGATACCAATCGTGTTTTGGTAAAACGTATTATTCTGAATTTCAGCATCATATATTTCTTTCAGAAGTAACCCATAAGAGGCTGTACCCCAATTCTTTTGAAACGTATTTTGCGTCATTTTGATACGTTTGGAAAACATCACCGCCACTCCAGCTCCGTTTGCAGAAAAAGTATTTTTGTGATATTCATTATCGTTTGAAAACATAAAGTGTAGCCCATAACGCAAATTGTTATGGCTGTCATTGTGCTGAATCACAGAACCGCTCGTAAATTGCAAATAAATCCCATCTCGGGCGTTGGTTACTACGTTATTTGTAATGGTTATGGCTCGGCAATCCCAAAGGTGAATCGCATTTCCTGAGTCAAACTCCTGACGCTGAATGCCTTTCACATAATTATTTTTGATAACACCTCGTTTTCCTTTATGGAGAATGATGCCGTAATACACATTTTCCATCGTGTTATCTATAACTGAAAAATCCTCACTTCTGTCAAAACGAAGTGCGGCAAGGTCTTTCATAAAGCTATGCCCTACATTTTTAAAATGTATCCCTTTGATATGCACATTAGAAGCCGAAATTATAAAAATCTCGCCTTTATTTTCGGCATCAATGATGGGTTTGTTCTTTCCGATGAAAGTCAAAGGTTTTTTGATAACAAGGTCATTGACTTTATACGTTCCTTTTTCGATGAGAATGGTATCGTGGTCTTTTGCCCTTTCAACGGCTTGTTGTATGGTTTTTACTTCGCAGGAAGGACAAACCTTGATAGTTTGTGCATACGCCGAAATTCCCAAAAGAAATGTACAAAATAGTGATATGCGTTTTTTAGTTAAATTCATATATTAATGTCCCTCCTGTTCGTTGTTATAAAGGGCTTCTTCGTTGATATGTTTTTTGATTTCTTCCCAAGTGAATAGTTTTCCGCCTTTTTCGGTATGTGTTTTTTTAGCGATTTCGTTACTCTCGAAAGCAGAAAGGTCGGCTCCCATTGGGCTTGGGATATTTTCTGAAACCAAAAAAGTAGCTTTTGTGGCATCAACAAGTTTTTCAGGAGTGGCATAATCACAAACCAAAAACAAGGCTGCATCTTCCTGATTGTCTTGTATCATACACTCAATTGCATCGTATTTGTAGGCTTTGGATTTGTTTGTAACGATTTCGGCGGCGTGTTGTTTATCCACGATGGTCATTTGGCAGAAATGGCACTCTTCGTGTCCGTAATCAATCGGTTGAGGTTTTGGTTTACAAGCAATTACTAATGAAGCAATGCTTACGAAAATAAAAATTTGTTTCATTTTAAAATATTTTTAGTGTTGCGTTTTTTTTTGACTTCTACAATTATAGCCATCTTAAATAAAATAGCATTTGTATTCACTTGATTTTCAATATTATGTCAGGCTGAGCGAAGTCGAAGCCCTATAATGATAAGCCTTCGACTTCGCTCAGGCTGACAAACTTATACAGCATTTTATCAAGTTTAGAAACTTTGTTTTTAATATTTTGGGCAAAACATTCTTAAAACATTTTGCCCAAATATTTGTATTAATTAATAGACATTCGTTTTCAACTTACTTTCCGTTTTCGAGCCATATAAAAAGCTACCAAAGCCAATATCAAAGCGAATGCCATTGCATACGTACCCAATTCGGGGTAAGATTTGGCAAGGAAATTTAAAAGCCATTTTTCGCCGAAAAGCGGTGGTTGATACGTCATTCCTGGAACTTTAATCGCTGCCGTTGGGTCTAAATTATGTCCGTAATCATATTCCCAAAGATAGAAAT
>JAUNHN010000021.1 GCA_030523915.1 Capnocytophaga sp.
TCTAACCAACTGAACTACCAAACCAATATGTTCTTGCTTGATGTATTACTTTCATCATTGCGGTTGCAAAGGTAACTCTTTTTTTTATTTGTGCAAATTTTTTTCGCATAAAATTTTAAATAAAAAATGCTTTTTACGCTAATTGATTGATAATAAATACTTTTTATAGAAATATTTTTCAGGAACTCAATAAATAGAAAATTTAAAAACAATTCAATTACACGGAAAATTTATGTGTAACTTCTTTAAAAAATGATTTATACGTTGCTTTGATCCTTCTTTTTTTCGTATTTTGGTCATAAAAAAATCAAATGGATTGCTAATTCATTCATTTAGAGAGTTTGTTTTACACTTTATAAAGTGCCTATTGTCTTTTTGCTAGAAAAACATTATTTTTGCATACCTAAAAAAAGAAATAATGAAACGTTTTTTGAAATTCCCAACGCCTTACACTGTTCTTATGATTGTAATTGTGTTTGCTGCTTTATTGACATACTTACTCCCTTCGGGAGCGTATGATACTTTAACATACGATAGCACACAAGATGTTTTTATACTAAAATCAAAAGAAACTACACAAACCCTACCTGCCACACAACAGACGTTAGACGAAAAGTCTATCGCCATTGATATTCAGAAATTTAAGGAGGGGAAAATCAAAAAACCTGTTTCCATACCGAATACTTATACAAAAAGTGAATCCAAACATCAGGGAGTAAAAGAAATCCTATTTGCTCCCATAAAAGGCATTTATGAAACGATTGATATTATTCTGTTTGTACTTATCTTAGGTGGATTTATCGGTGTTTTTAATAATTCGGGGACACTTAATGAAGGTGTTGGTTATCTATCACATAAACTCAAAGGACGTGAAGGAATCTTAATCATCATCGTATGTACGCTCATCGCTTTGGGGGGAACATCTTTTGGGCTTGCTGAAGAAACCTTAGCCTTTTATCCTATTTTGATTCCTGTTTTTTTAGCAGCGGGGTATGATTTAATGGTACCGTTAGCGGTAATTTATTTAGGTTCATCGGTTGGAACAATGGCAGCTACCATAAATCCATTTTCAGTAATTGTAGCTTCAGATGCTGCTGGAGTAGACTGGACTACGGGAGTAACAACTCGGGTGATTATGTTAGTAGCTTCTTTAATAATCACAATAATTTACATCATCCGATATGCTGAAAAAGTAAAGAAAAATCCGCAATTATCAATCGCCTACGGAACGCCTTTGCCTGAAACACTATCCTCTGAGAAAGCTATTCCAATAGAAAAATTAAAACTTTCAAGCAAATTACTACTTACTATTTTTGCATTGTCTTTTTTGATAATGATTATAGGTGTAGCTCGTTGGGGATGGTGGTTTGAAGAGATGACGGCTTTGTTCTTAGTTGCTTCGGTATGTATTGCTTTATTCCAGCGTATGAGTGAAGAACGATTCATTACTGATTTTATATCAGGAGCCAAAGATTTGTTAGGAGTGGCTTTTATTATTGGGATAGCTCGCGGAGTTACATTTATTCTTAATGATGGACAAATTTCAGATACGATTTTGCATTATTCCACAAATTTAGTTAATGGAATGTCTCCTATACTTTTTTTACCAATATTAATGTGCATTTTTGGGGTATTGACTCTTTTTATTTCATCTTCATCAGGAATGGCGGTGGTTACGATGCCGATAATGGGTTCGTTGGCAACTGTAGTGGGGATTGAAGGACAAAACGTAGTAAATGCCTACCTATTCGGAATGGGATTAATGAGTTTTATTACTCCGATAGGACTTATTCTTCCGTCGTTAGCAATGGTAAATCTGAACTACAAGCAATGGCTGAAGTTTATCTCTCCGTTGTTGTTGATTCTCACAGCATTATCAATAGGTGTATTGTTACTTGGTTACTATTTATAGTTTGAAAATTTTGTAAAAACAATCATCTTTTTAACTGTTCAGTTTGTAATTGTTCTACAATTTTTCGGTCGTTGGATAGGCGTTGAACTTTGTTTTGTCCACCGAATTTGCCAATTTTTTTCATATAATTTACAAATCCGTCCTTGGCTACTTTGCTGATTTTCAGTGGCTGCAATACTTTTCCTTGAATCAAATCAAAGTAATACGAATTTTTTTGTTGTAAGAAGGTGTCCAACTTCAAAGCAAAATCTGTCAGGTTGTTAGGTTCTTCTTCAAATTCGATAAACCATTCGTGGTAAGGCAACTGATTTTCAGTAGGATTTACCTGTGGAGCTACTGTAAATTCGGACACTCGCACATTTGTTCCTTGAATGGCTTGGGTCATAGCTTCTTCTATTTCACTTGCGATGACGTGTTCGCCAAAAGCAGAAATAAAATGTTTTATTCGCCCCGAAACGATTACTCGATATGGATTCAAACTCGTAAACTGCACAGTATCACCGATATTGTACGCCCAAAGCCCAGCGTTGGTAGAGATAATTAGCACGTAATTTACACCAAGTTCTACTTCGGCTAAGGTAATACGTTTTGGATTTTCTGAAAAAAAATCTTCAAGTTTGATAAATTCATAAAAAATACCCGAATTGAGTAATAATAACATTCCTTTTTCGGTTTGTGTGTCTTGAAATGCAAAAAAACCTTCACTGGCAGGAAAAAGTTCGATACTATCTACCTTTTTTCCTATTAGATGTTCAAATTTTTGCCGATATGGTTCATAATTTACACCTCCATACACAAAAAGTGAGAATTTTTTGAACAAATCACCTATGTTTTTACCCGATTTAGCTTGTAAACGCTCAAAATACATCTGTACCCAAGGCGGAATGCCGCTAATTACAGTCATATTTTCATTTATAGTTTCCTCAACGATGGTGTTTACCTTCGTTTCCCAGTCTTCAATACAATTAGTTTTCCACGACGGAACGCGATTTTTTTGCAGATAATGAGGTACGTAATGTGCCGAAATCCCTGAAAGACGACCGATTTTGATGCCATTTTTTTCTTCCAAAACAGGACTTCCTTGTAAGAAAATCATTTTGCCATCAACAAAGTCTGTTTTTTTTGTTTCGTGAATATAACACAAAAACGCATCACGAGCCGCTTGAACTTGATAAGGCATTGATTCTTTGGTAATTGGAATATATTTTGTGCCACTGGTTGTTCCCGAAGTTTTAGCAAAATAAATCGGTTTTCCATTCCAAAGTACATCTTTTTCGCCAGCGATTATTCGCTCTATGTAAGGTTTTAACTCTTCATAATCCCTTATAGGCACTCTTTTGGCAAAGTCAGCGTGTGTTTTTATATTTTCAAAATCGTGGTCTTTCCCAAAAGTTGTATGTTTTGCTTTGCGTATAAGTTCCTGAAACACATTTTGTTGCGTTTCAACGGGATTTTTTGCCCATTTGTCAATTTTCTTTTTAATAATCGACGCAAATATTTTAGCTCCAAACGATTTTAATGACATAAAAAATACATCTAAACTCCTTAGTTGGCAAAGATAGGAAAAACAGATTTTATTTTGTTTGTTTTTGGTGAAATATTTATAGCGTAAACTACTATTTTATCATAAAAATTGAATTTACAAAACCTTTTCAAAAGCCTTTCGGGCGGAACCTCTAAAATAAACTTTGCCACAGTACGTATAGCCTAATTTTTCAATGATATGGAGCATCGGAATATTATCAAAATTTGTATCAATTCGTATGCTAAAAATATGATTATCAAGGCTTAATTTTTCCACTTTTTCAAGAATATATTTGCCCAACCCCTTGCCTTTTCCTTCACTACTTACTGCCATTCGGTGGACTACGGTGTAGGGTTGCTCACTAAGCCACTTCCCTTCAATTGATTCATAAGCAGGCTCTTGCCCAAAAATAACAGCTACATACCCCACTATTTTTGATTGAATTTCCACCACATAGCCATAGCGGTTTTTGATGTCCGTTTGAATAGTGTTTTCGTTCGGATAACCATCTTGCCATTGGTTACTGCCTTCTTGTTTGCGAGTTTCTTTGGCAAAGAGAATAATCTCCCATATTGAAATAAAATCATCGTCGTTAGCTTTACGGAAGGTATATTTTTCAGAATTCATTTTAAAAAAATATTTTATAAACAAAAGCTGTCTGAAAACGAATTGTTTACGACAGCTTTTATTTTTTGAAGAAATTAAAAATCAATGTCGTCCGCAATACCTCCGCCCATTTCGTTTGCGAATTTTTGGGCATATTCCTTTTGCTTTTTCTCTTGATAAGCAAGCATTTGGACTACATTACCACCAGCTGTCATCCATTTCATCGCTACACTTTGGAAATCTCCTAATGAGATACCGTAATTATCCTCTATCCATTGAGCTCCATCAAGTCCCACTTCATAGGCTGCTTGTCGAGCTCCGCAAAGTTCATAGTAGAATTTTTCATCTGTCGCTATTTTATTGAGGTAATCATTGTCTGATGAGGCACTTACCGCTTGTTTACTAAACTTAGGATGCGAACTTGCCTGCCCAAAATATTGCCCATAAAGCGACATTACCGCAAAAGAAGTATCTTGTTGCATACGCTTTACCCACAGTTGGTTTACCTCATCCCATACAGGAAGGTCAATTCCCAATCGATTGCATATTTCGGTTTCTGTCATTCCGTTAGCTGCATTAGCTGCTGCTGCCGCATAATCAGCAAGTGATATTCCGTGAATAGATGCTAACATCGGGTTGTTAGGGTCGTGTTGCATATTCATATACGGATTGTAGAAATTACCATAGTCTGATTGTGCATCATAATCATTTTCGTCTGAATATTTAGCTAAAAACTCATCACTTGCCTGGTTGAAATCATCTGTAATTTGATTTATAAAATCGTTGTTATCATTCAATTGATTTTGCTCTTCAGCACTACCTTTTTTACCTTCTAAACGTAACTGAATGAGCTTCTTATAGCCTTTTTGCATTAGCTTTTCAAACTCTTTAAAATACGTAACGGCAGCCTCTTTCAGCTGTGAATCACCTTCATAATCACCCAGTTGGTTTACTTGGGCAATATATTGAGGCGTTTCGGCTATCCACGCAAGGCGAATTTGCTCAGCACGAGTGTAGTCTTTTTCATCCATTGCTTCATTCATATCAGTCATATTATCATCAGTAACATTAATGATACAAATCAATTCATTGTTGTATTCTATCTCGTCATCAAAACTTCCTTTGGCATAATACACGCCTTCTTCATCATTCCAACCTCCTTGAAAATCATTATTTTCTTCGGATTTATTTTTCTCTGATTTTCCAAAAAATTTTCCAAACATAATTTTATATTTTTTTATTAATAATTTATACAATAAAAAGTAGTTACAGGTCTCTCTACGATCCCAAATAAAGGTATAAAACAGGGGTTCCGTCTTCTTCGTAACCTTCTATTTGGAAGCCTTCGAAGAAAATATGGTCGCCCAATTCTTTGTTTTGCAAACAGTTATGAATATTCCAAAGCAATTCTAAAGCTCCAAAACCGTTGTTGTCGCCTGCGGTAAATTCGGTAATGATTTCCGTTTGGTAAAGCCCGTCTTCTGCGTTGTCCGACACAAAAACCTCTTCAGGACGCTCCACCAATTTTTCTATCGAAAACAAATCTTTTTCGCTCTTTATCCAAGCCTCGTAAATTACTTTTACTTTTTGAGTATTAAAAATAGTTGCAAACGGATTGAAATACTCCAAATCTTTGTCTAACTGTTCGTTGTATATACGCACATCTTCCCAAAACTGCATCAATCCTGCGTAGTTCGTGTGGTTAAACGCCCAAGCAATATCGTCCAAAGCACTGTTATTCTCCGAAGCCACATAATCAGGACAAACATTCGGACGATGAACATCAACCACAGGCGGATAAGGAATTTCTTTTTCTTCAAATAATTCAATAATCGCCTCGGCAGAATGGTCTAATTTGTAAAGCGTTTCTTGCTCATACAGAGGCACTAAGGTAAAGAATTGCACCTTGCGTCCTGAAGGAAGCGTAGCCACAGCATCTTCGTTATTTTTATCGTTTGAACCAACGAGCATAAAGCAATCAAACTGAGTACCTTCCAAAGGTTCGCCCGTAGGAATGGTGTGTCCCCAGCCCAAATAAGTTTGCTGTTCGATAGGCAATCGCGAAAGAATTTTGAGCCAACGGATAGGCCAATAATCTTTCTCTTCTTCGCTTTTGATGTTCCAATCGGCAGGAAGATGTATCATCAATTCGGCGTTTTGAGCCCCCTCATACCACTCAGGCACAAACATATCGAAAGCTCCCATTCCGCCTGTAACCAAAGTGTAATAATTTCGCTCTGGCGTAGGATTTACAACATATACATCGCAATGAATATCAGGCGAAACCAACTCGTGAAACACATCATCAAACGCTCCGATATGTTCCGTAATATAATCTTCTAACGCAACTCGGTCATCTTCCGCATAATAAGCAGGTTCGAGCGAACCAACGCCTCCGTTGGTAAACATCAGCGAGTTAAATTCCTCATTATAAACGATTTCCTCGGTATTAATGTTGTTTGTAGTACTGTAAAACCACATCCAAACGCTTTGGTCTACATAATCGACAAAGTAATTTTCGAGGGTTTCGCTTGGCGAAATGCTGATAAGTTGCCCAAAATCATCTTTTTCAATCGTATCAAAATCAAAACAAAGCAATTCCTCAACGCCTTGGTCGTTTTTACGAACCAAAAAAGGAATCCATTTTTTGCTAAATAGCTGATTTTTAATAATATCATCATCAACAAAATTATCTTCTAACAATTTTTCGTTTTGCCAATTTTTGCCGTAATTGGTTGTTAAAAAATGGATTAAACGCTCTTGCAATTCTTCAATTTCCGAAAGAGCTACAAAACGTTGCGAATTGTTAAAGAAAAGCACATTTTTATCAACTTGTCCGCTAAATGTTTTGTGAAGTGTACGGAAATGTTCGGGCAATTGCACCCCAATTCGTTGCTCGAAAGCGTCTAACTCGGCATCCGAAACGCCTTTTGCCAACACAGCAGCCAAAGGAGTGGCTTTTTCTCGGAGTAAATTGCCAAAAAGCTCTAAAAGATAGGCAAATTTGATTTCACCACGTGGGGCAACTTCGGTGGGTTTGAGTCCTTTTTCTTCGGCGAATTTGAGGTAAGAAAGCAGCTCGGAACCGTTATTTTCGGAGGTTTGCGAGAGATGTTCTTTAGCCTTTTCGATATTGTCCAAAAAGAAGTACGAATACCCAATGCGGTAGTGCCAACTTTGCGGATTGATGTCGTCTTTGATATAGTTGAAAACGCTTACGGCTTTTTGCAAATATTCTTTATTTTTTTCCGATGGGTCGAGCCAATAGAGGTTGTTGTATGCTCGTCCGAGTTCGCTGAGTACGGCTGGTGTTTTTTCTTCCACGGGCAAGGCTTCTACGAACTCTACAATGGCAGTAATTTTGTCATCGGTGTCCCATTTGTCGATTTTTGCTAAGATTTGTTTTTCTGTCATTTTATTTGTGTTTTGATAAATGATTCTGTTTTAGATAAATAAAAAAGTATTTAGAAGTGAGGTCAGGGCAAAGATACACAAAAAAGATGAAAGTTGGTTGAAAAAAGTGTCTACAAAATGTCTACAAGAAACAAAAAATTGTATTATTTGGGCAAATAAAAGTAGAAAAATAGGCATATACTTGTAATTTAGCAAATCTCTCTACCTAATTTGTTTTCAAATATAAAAAATGAACTGTATAGAGCATCAAAGAAGAAGAGAATTGGTTTTCTATGAATTCTTTTGTTTTGAGTTTAAAAGTTATTTATCTTTGCCACCTGATAAAGTTGTCAGGAATAAGTTTGTTTTTTGCAATTTTTCATACTTTTATTCACTAACAACACCTCATTTAAAACTAACTAAAAATGTTTACACAAGAATACGATGTTATCGTGGTGGGTGGCGGACACGCTGGTGCTGAGGCTGCCGCTGCTGCTGCCAATATGGGGGCTAAAACCCTACTGATTACGATGCAATTACAGAATATCGCACAGATGTCGTGCAACCCTGCTGTGGGCGGTATCGCCAAGGGGCAAATTGTTCGCGAAATAGACGCTTTGGGCGGTTATACGGGCATCATTACCGACAAAACCGCCATTCAGTTTAAGATGCTCAATATGTCCAAAGGTCCCGCTATGTGGAGTCCGAGGGCTCAGAGCGACCGTATGCGGTTTGCCGAAGAATGGCGGTTGCAACTCGAAAAACTGCCTCAGCTGGACTTCTATCAGGATATGGTTTCCGACCTTATAATCGAAAATAATCGCGTGAAAGGCGTAAAAACTTCGCTCGGAATTTCCATCTTCGGAAAAAGTGTCGTGCTGACCAACGGAACTTTCCTAAACGGAGTTATCCATATCGGAATGAAGCAGTTAGGCGGCGGAAGAGCGGGCGAAAAAGCCTCGAAAGGCATCACCGAATGCTTGATTTCGCACGGATTTGAAGCAGGACGAATGAAAACAGGAACGCCTCCGCGTGTGGATAGCCGTTCGCTCAACTATTCTAAAATGATTCCGCAACCTGGGGATGAAAATCCGCAGAAATTTTCCTTTTCGCCTGAAACAAAGCCACTTACAATACAAAAAGATTGCCATATGACCTACACCAGCGAAGAGGTTCACGACCTTTTACGCACAGGTTTTGACCGTTCGCCGATGTTCAACGGTCGCATTCAAGGGGTTGGTCCTCGCTACTGCCCTTCGATTGAGGATAAAATCAACCGATTTGCCGACAAAGACCGCCATCAGATTTTCGTAGAACCCGAAGGCTGGAACACGGTGGAAGTATATGTGAATGGATTTTCGACTTCGCTCCCAGAAGAGGTTCAGTATGAGGCACTTAAAAAGGTGGAAGGCTTTGAAAATGTGAAGTTTTTCCGCCCTGGGTACGCCATCGAATACGATTATTTTCCGCCCACACAGCTCAAACATACGCTCGAAACCAAAGGCATTGAAAATCTGTATTTCGCAGGGCAAATCAACGGAACAACAGGCTACGAAGAGGCTGCTGCTCAGGGAATTATGGCAGGAATTAATGCCGTTCTGAAAGTTCGTGAGCAAGAGCCGTTTATCTTGAAACGCAACGAGGCATACATTGGCGTTTTGATTGACGATTTGATAACCAAAGGCACGGAAGAGCCGTACCGAATGTTCACTTCGCGGGCGGAATATCGTACGCTTTTGCGTCAGGATAATGCCGATGCACGCCTTACGCCACTGGGGTTTGCACTCGGTTTGGCAAGTAAGGAGCGAATGGAAATTTTGGAGAAAAAACAGGCTCAGACCAATGCTTTTGTGGAATTTTTTAAGGAAACGAGCATCAAACCCGAAGAGGCGAATCCGATTTTGGAGAAATACGAATCTTCGCCGATGAAGCAAGGCGACAAAATGTACAAAGTGCTTTCGCGTCCGAATATTACGATTCAGGATTTTATGGCGTTGGAGCAAGTGCGTCAATTCGTTGAAAAAGAAGCTCTTACCGAAGAAGTTATCGAGCAAGCCGAGATAGAAGTAAAATACGCAGGGTACATCGAAAAGGAGAAAAACAACGCCGACAAGCTCAACCGTTTGGAGGACATTCGCATTCCTGAGAATTTCAACTATGACAAACTGACTTCGATTTCGTTTGAAAGTCGCGAAAAGCTGAAGAAAATTCGCCCTACGACCCTCTCCCAAGCCTCACGCATCAGCGGTGTTTCCCCAGCAGATATTAGTATTTTGTTGGTGTATATGGGGAGGTAATCGGTAGCACGGGCAATTACGGAGAGGCGGTTTGTTTTTTTATAAGATATTAAAACATCTTTACTTTTGCACGGAAGCGTTCCCATTACCCAACGCGAACGCTCCCATGCTTCATCGGGAGCGTTCGCGTTGAAACCCCAGTATATACAGGAGGTTTCAGAGGAGTTATTACAAGTAATAAATAGCCTGACTTATCTATTATACAAAATAAAAAAGGAAGCCTTTTTTGGCTTCCCTTCATAAAATAACCGTATGAATTGCAAATTCCTAAAACTGATATGTCATTCCAGCTTTTATTCCTCCAAATGAACCAGCGTGAAGTTCTCCGTTCACAGCCCAATTTTTAGAGAAAAAATAACGAACCCCAGCCTGACCTAAAAACACAACTCCCGAATCAAAATTACCCGAATAATTATCTCCTGACCACCCTCTATTCCAATGATAATATCCTACAGAAAGACCTCCGTAAAGATTTAATTTCGGGGAAAGTCCTCTAATATGCTCACCATAATGATAATTCCCGTTTGCCATAAATCCAAAACCGGTATTGTTGTACGTATTGTTATAGTAGCTTTCTGAATCGTGCCGAATGGAAAATTCTCCCCCAATGGTAACTTTATCTGCCACACCAAAGTCGGCTCCAAAATACCCCATTACACCAAAATTAGAAAAACCTCCTCCTGCATTCAATCGGACAGTTCCTGGATTTACATTCGCCTGAGCTGAAACAGCTGTAATACTTCCTAAAACTAAACTTGCGATAAATAAAATTTTCTTCATTTTCATCTCATTTTATTGTTAATAAAAACAAATGTACTCTTTTTTAATTACTAACACAAGAAAATAACATTTTTTAGATTTTTTCTAAAAATATTATGAATATCTATTCTGTATATTAGAAATGTATTATTTCAATAATAAAAATCATTAAGAAACTGAAAAACAGAATTTTATACAATAAAATAAATTTTAGGTTATATTCGATTATAAAGCAAATTTCGTTCGTTTGGAATGCAAATTATTTTTAGAACAAAGTTTTTACTATCTTTATTTTGTTTTCTGTAAAGAAAGTTTATCTTTGTTGCTAGTTTAAAATAAGAATGTAAAATGACTAAATTAAGTGTAAATATCAACAAAATTGCTACACTTCGCAATTCACGTGGGGGCAATGTACCGAACTTATTAAAAGTAGCTGCCGATGTGCAAAAATTTGGTGCTGAAGGAATTACCATTCATCCTCGCCCTGATGAGCGACACATTCGTTATCAAGATGTGTTTGATTTGCTCGACGTGGTAGTTACAGAATACAACATCGAAGGAAACCCAATCCCGAAATTTATAGATTTGGTACTGAAAGTAAAACCTACACAAGTAACGCTTGTACCTGATGCTGATGATGCTATTACTTCCAATGCAGGTTGGGATACAATTAAGCATAAAGCATATTTGAAGGACGTTATCACAGAATTTAAACGCAATGGCATTCGTACTTCGCTTTTTGTAGACCCTGTAGAAGCGATGGTCGCCGCCGCTGCCGAAACGGGAACTGACCGTGTAGAGCTTTATACTGAAGCATACGCTTGTACATTTGAAAAAGGAAATAAAAAAGGAATTGACCCTTACATAAAAGCTGCCTTAGAAGCCCAAAAAGTAGGCTTAGGACTAAATGCTGGACACGATTTAAGCCTTGATAACATTCGTTTTTTCAAAGAAAATATCCCAAATCTGTTAGAAGTATCTATCGGACATGCTTTGATTAGCGAATCGCTTTATTTAGGTTTGGAGAATGTGGTAAATCTGTATTTGAATAAGTTGAAATAATCAGAAATATGAGTTTATAGAAAAAGAGACTGTCCAAAAAGGTCAATTTTAAATAAAAATAAGTTTTAACTGTTTTACAATCAATATTTTAACTTAAAAAAAACTAAAATCAGACTTTTTTGGGACAGCCCTTTGTTTGTATGCTGATTGCCTTTACACGAACAATCTTTGTCAATAGGATAAGTTAGGTTCTGAAACCTATACTAATTTTAACTGCATTAAAGTGAATTTTTGAATCTTTAGCAACTTCCGAAAGACCTAAGTCATAACTTGCTCCGAGCATAAAACGGCGTAATTCAAAACCTCCTCCAAATGAAACTCCATAAGCAAATTGTCCAAACTCTCTGTCTTTATTTCCAAATTCAATATCAATTGATTCAGAGCGTTTTCCAATCAAAGGAACATCTATTTCTCCTTCAATGGTTCCTTTAAGTCCAAATCCTATATAAGGTCCTGCGGTAATAAAAAAACGAGAACTATCATTTATCGGAAGTTTAACTTTCAGATTAACAGGAATATTTAGATAATAAATATTTGTTTTAAGTTCTCCTGAAAAGTTAAATCCAAATAATTTTTCTTTTGCTTCAAATTTAAATCCACGTGAATCTAACATTAGAGCAGGCTCAATTCCGAAGTTTTTATTGATACTTATTTCATAAGCCAATCCGAGATGAGCTCCTAAATTTGTTTTGGCTACACTTGGAGCATTGTCTCCTGAAATAGTATTGAAATTAACCCCAAATTTTAAAGTAAAACCAGAATCTTGTGCATAGGTACTTGATGTCAATAAACCTACAAAAGCTATTAGTAGTAATTTAACTATTGATTTCATATAAAAATTTAGAATTTGTAAGTAGGGAAAGTTGCAGCAACAGTTCTTGATTTACAATCAGCTTTTACGGTTCTATCTCCCGTAGTTGGATAGACTAAATACCCACTATTTTGTTTATAATACACTTTATAAGTGGTATTTAAAGCGATTGTCAAATTCATAGTTGAATTTCCATTAATAACCCAACTTTTATTTCCAATAGTTACCGTATAAGGATTGTCAGAATTATTTGTAAGAACCAATGTACCTTTTTCAGCAGTAAATGTATTAATAGTATATTCGAGTCCTCGATTACCTGTTGTTAGCCTACCTATTTTGGTTTCACCACAAGCAGTTGTTGCTTTCCATTCATAAGTAGAGTTTGTCTCTCCTTTGAAGGCTTCTGTTTTTCCGTTTATATCGGTTTTTTGGGTTATTCCTCCAACAACGACCGTAGCATTGCTTAACGGATTTCCTTCTGTATCTGTCAAAACAACAACAATATCAGCAGGTTGTTTTACAATATCCCCACCATTGTTGTTTCCTCCATTGTTGTTTGCAGTTCCGTCTAAATTAAGTTCAATAGTTCTATTTTCACCTTCTTTTACAGTAATGGTAGATACTTTTTGAAATGTTCCTAGAGGAATTTGATTGCCAAACACATTCGTTTTTGAAACTGTATAATACACCACAAAACGATAGATTTCTTCTGAGATATTGGTTGCTGTACCTACATCAGTATCATCTAACGAAAAAACGACTTTACCTTCGGTGTCAGTCGCTGATTTTTTTGCACCAATAGCACTTTGATTATTCCAAGCAGATTCACGATAAGCGTAAACCACCCATTCTGATAAAGGTGTGCCATCAGTGTCTTTTAAGAAAACCGTAATTTCCGTTTTTCCATTTGAAGAATCATCCTCCTTTGAACAACTCACCAAGGTAGCTCCTGCCACCAATAGTAATAATAGCATTTTTTTAAGCATATAAATTAAATTTGAAATTAGTTACAAACCTGCATAAAAAACAACGCAAACATTCCAAAATTGCTTATTTAGAGGTTCGACCAAAAACCAATGTAGAAAGCAAAAGGAATGCCTGCGTATAACGTGCAGGCACTTCCACTTTTACTTACCTTTCTACATTTTTAAAAATTTGGTCGATTTCTAAATAAAGGTATCGAAAAGCGAAAACGCTATTTTATATGTCTTAAATGTATAAACAACAATTACTTGTCGTTATGTATGATTCATGTCTTGAATTCGGGACAAATATACATATTTTTTGAAATAAAAAAGGAAAATAAGAAAAAATAATATAATCGTAATTTGCTTTTATTTTACATTTTAAAACAATCGTAAACTTCATTTAAGTTGCATAAAACAAAACTATAAAAACTAAAAGCTGCTTGAAAATCCATTTAGACAACTTTTTTATTAAAAATATGTTATAATTCTTGCTTTATCCGTATATAATTATTTATTTTGCCTCATATCATTAAATTAATTGTTATGAGACGATTGCTTTACATTGTAGGCATTCTTTTAACGCTAATTATCGGAGCAATATTGCAGTATCATTATTGTTGTAACTGTGAAGATTCCTGCCCTGCCGATGAGAAAAACGTAGTTGAAGAAATGCCTTTACCTCCGCCTACACCAAAGGCTTTTGCTTTGAAAGGGTTTACCTTTTCTACCGACCAATTTTCGGTTTCTCACCCAGAGAACTATCTTTTCACCGAAGATTCGTACGAATTTCACCAACCATTGGGTGAAAATTTTATCTCTGCCATCAATGCCGCTAAGGCTCACTTTGATGCTCATCCTGCTAAAATTATGAATATCGTAGGGCATTATGCTACCAGCGAAACGAATAATTCGGTTTTTCCTACTCTTGGACTAGCTCGGGCTAATGCTGTAAAAAACCATTTGGTAAGTTTGGGATATCCTGCCAAACAACTTGTGGTTTCCGATGCTCTGATAGAAGAATTGCCTCAGGGAGAAGGATTTAAACACGAATTGATTGCCTATTCCGTAGCCGATATTAATCCCGAGGAAGACAAATCAAAATTAGCTGAATTAGAGGCTTTTGCTACCGACATCAAAAAGAATCCCATCCGATTGTATTTCCAAACAGGAGAATCTCAAATCAATCTTTCTGCAGAAGAACGTACTAAAATTCAGCAACTTAACAACTATGTAGCTCATTTTGAAGAGGCTTGTATTTTGGTTATTGGAAATACAGATAATGTAGGTAAAAGAGTCGCAAACCTTAAGTTAGGACAAGAACGAGCTGATTTTGTGAAAGACTATTTGGTGAAAAATAATTTTGACACCAAATATATTGAAGCTATATCATACGGTCCAGACAAGCCCATTGAGTCTAACAAAACAGACGAAGGACGCTCACTGAACCGACGTGTTGAAATCACCTTAAAATAAATTTATAATCATCTTAAAATCGTATCATTATGTGTTGGATTATTCCTATTATTGTGGGGCTAATATGTGCCTTATTGGGTTATTTGTTAGGAAAAATGTTTGCAGGAAGTAAACTACAAGAGTGCAATCAGTCCAAAAATAATCTTAGAAATGAATTGGATAAACTTCGTAAAAGCTACCAAGAGCAAATCGAAGCTAAAAACAAAGAAATAGCAGAACTAAAAAACCAAATAGCTGCTTGTGAAAGTAAAGTAGCAGGGTATCAGAGTAAAACTTCTGAGCTTGAAAACAAAATAGCTAATTTTGCCCAAGTTACTACTCCGAAAGTAGAAGAGACTGTGATTCATCCAGTTTCAATATTTGATGCAGCGATGGCTAAAGCCGTTTTCGGGAAAACAATCAAAGAAGATGACCTTACAATAGTGGAAGGTATAGGTCCTAAAATTCAAGAATTGTTCAAAAGCAACGGAATTACCACTTGGAAAATTCTTTCTGAAACTTCGTTTGAACGCCTTAGAGAAATACTTGATTTGGGCGGAGAGCGTTTTGCTATCCATAACCCAGGTACGTGGGCTCGTCAAGCAGCACTTGCTCACCAAGGTAAATGGCAAGAACTTAAAGAGTGGCAAGAAAAACTATTCGGTGGAGTAGAATAACTAAAATTAACGGTTGAAACAAAAAAAGCTGTCAAAAGACAGCTTTTTTTTTTGTTATATAAACCTACGCAATGTATTGCATCTCTACCATTAAAACCAGTTTTGCCACGGAATTCTTGACAAGAAACAAATTAATCCCAAAAGATAAAAAATAGCTATCTTTCCAAATGCACGATTATCAGTAGGTTGCTTCTTGTGTAATGACCAACCGATAGTAATAAGCGTTACTCCAATTACAATCATCATTGGGTGTTCTACAAGGAGTTTTCGCAAGTAAGAATCGTTCATCACGCCTCCCTCTTTCCACGCTTGGAATAAAGGACTTGTAAAATACAGAATAAATCCAATAAGTAATTGAATATGAGACATTATCAAACCATAAAGTCCTAATTTTAAATCTTTAGCGGTATATTTTTTCTTTCCGAAAAAACCAATGATAGCATTTGCTGTAGCTGCAATAAGTACTGCAAGCACTACATAAGCAAATAGTGAATGAAGTTGAAGAATTGTACTATACATAGAAATGAATTATTTAGTTTCGGGCAAATATAGATGATTTATATGAAAAATAAAAACGTGATTTGTAGAAAGTTTTTTTAAGGGACTTCATTTATTTGCTTTGAAAATTATAATTTACGCAATAGAAATTGCAAATCAATTATTTGATTTCAAAATTAAATTCTTACTTTTGCCACACAAATTTAGTAATTTTATTTCTATTAGCAAGATGAATTTTTTAGATTTAGCAAAAAACAGATACACCACCAAGATTTACCAACCTCAACAGATTTCAGACAAAAAAATCAAAGATTTAAAAGAAATCCTTCGATTAGCTCCTTCATCAATTAACTCACAGCCTTGGCGATTTATTTTTGTTTCGGATGAAAAAATGAAGCAAGAGTTAGCAAAAGTATCTTTCTATAATGAGCCAAAAATAAATAATGCAAGTCATTTGGTTATTTTCTTAGGGATTAATGATACAGACTTGTTTGAAAATCAAATTCGAAAAAATTTAATTGAAGGACAAGTAAATTATTACTTACAAAATATGAAACCAAAAGGCGAAGAGGTAATCAAAACTTGGCTACATCGGCAGGTGTACATTGCTCTTGGTTATTTTTTAAGTGCTTGTGCCTCAATGGATATAGATAGTACCCCAATGGAAGGCATTCAAACCGAAAAATACGACGAAATCTTAAAACAAGAAGGATACAAAACACTTTTTGCAGTAGCTATCGGGTATCGAGACCCAAAAGATGGTAATCAGCCTAATGTAAACCCGAAATCACGTTTGCCTCTGGATGAGGTAGTTATACATATTTAATTATATAGGAACAAACCTTTTAATTTCTAATAAAAATAGGCTGAATTTTTATTCAGCCTATTTTATTAAATTATTATAGAATTACAACCATTTAACCAAAGCGAAATCTTGTCGGTGAGGTAGCAATTCATTTTTAGGGAAAATACGTACTGCTAACTGCAACGACCCTGGATACTCGGTTACGGCTTCAAGCTGGTAAACTGCCTTACTTCCTTCTTGCGAAATAGGCACAAACTCTTTGGAATCTACCACTTTGATTTTACCATCTTTATCACGAGCGATAACCACTTCTACTCCTATGTCATTGATATCCAGCCCTGCTATATCCAATGTTATTTCTGCTTTATAAAGCTTTCCAATAGAAATAATTTGTTCTCTTCGGTTAGGAGTTTTAACGTCAATTACTTTAACGTTATCCCATTCTTGACCTACTTTTCTTTTCCAATTAGAAATTTGAATCGCAGTTGCAAAATTATCTTTTTTCAACGAAGCAACACGCTCAGACATAGGGAAATAGTACTGATTTTCATAATCGGTAAGCATACGTGTGGTTGTGAAATTCACAGCTACTTTAGCGATGGTATTTTTGATATATGAACACCAGCGTTGTGAAATTCCGTCGCGGTCTTTTTCATAGAATGCAGGAGCGATTTCGTCTTCGATAATGTTGTAAATCATCTCTGCATCCATTTCGTTTTGATATTCTTGATTTTCGTAAGCACGTTCCATAGGTAATGCCCAACCAGCATCTTCACGATAGCCCTCTACCCACCAGCCATCAAGTACGCTGAAGTGCATCACACCATTCATAGCGGCTTTTTCACCACTAGTTCCCGATGCTTCTTGCGGACGTGTAGGCGTATTCATCCAAACATCTACCCCTTGTACCATATGCCGAGCCAACTCCATATCGTAATTCGGTAAGAAAATAATTTTACCTAAAAACTGTGGAAGTTTTGAAATTTCTACAATATTTTTAATCAAATCCTGACCTGCTTTGTCCGCTGGATGTGCTTTCCCTGCAAAGATGAACTGTACAGGACGTTCAGGATTATTAACGATTTTGTCCAATCGGTCAATATTTGTGAATAACAGATGAGCTCGTTTATACGTCGCGAAACGACGGGCAAATCCGATAGTTAAAATATCTTTTCTAAGATTTTCTTTGATTTCAATAAGCTGTTTTGGAGAGAAATACGGTGTACTTTTCTCAGAACGCAGTTTTTGCTCTACGCGACGAAGTAATTTGGCACGTAATTCCGTTTTTACTTCCCAAATACGCTTGTCTGAAACTTTGTAAATTCCTTCAAAACTCTTAGGGTCATAATGATGTGTTTTGAAATCTTTGCCGAATACTTCATTCTCAATTTCTTTCCAAAGCCCTGCCGTCCAAGTAGGCTGATGAACCCCGTTAGTTACATAGCTAATATGCAGTTCTTCAGGCATATACCCTGGCCATAAATCTTTAAAAATATCTTTACTCACTTCCCCGTGTAACCAGCTCACACCGTTTACTTCTTGTGATAGATTCGCTGCCAAATTACTCATTGAGAATTTTTCTCGTGGATTATGCAAATCTATTTTTCCTAAAGAAAGTATTTGTTCCCAATTTACGTGCAATTTTTCAGTATAGTTCTCAATATGAGCACGAAGCATTCCTTCTTCAAAGAAATCGTGTCCTGCCGGAACAGGTGTGTGAGTTGTGAATAAAGATGAGGCTCTTACTACCTCCATCGCTTCGGAGAACGATAGATTTTCTTCTTGGATATACTCGCGAAGACGTTCTAACCCGATGAAAGCTGCATGTCCTTCGTTACAATGGTAAATTTCGGCTGAAATTCCTAATTTTCGTAACATTTTTATTCCCCCTAATCCAAGTAACATTTCTTGTTTTAATCGGTTTTCCCAATCGCCACCATATAAGTGATGCGTTACAGAACGGTCTTCATCTCTATTGTCTTCAAAATCAGTATCTAACAAATATAATTCTATACGCCCTACGTCTACACGCCATACACGTGCATAAAGGGTTCTTTGCGGTAAATCTACCGAAACTATTAGCCATTTACCATCTTCACCAACAACGGGAGATACAGGTATTTTCGAGAAGTCTTGTGCCTCATAATCAGCCTCTTGATTCCCTGTCGATGATAATTTTTGGGTAAAATATCCGTAGCGATATAAAAGTCCTACCCCCGTGATTTTTGTAGCTTTATCACTAGCTTCTTTCAGATAATCACCTGCTAAAATTCCCAAACCTCCTGAATAGATTTTCAGCGAAGTATGCAAACCGTACTCCATACTAAAATAAGCTACGGAAGGGCTTATCATCTCTGATTTCTTTGACATATACTCTTGAAAATCAGTATATACTTTTGACAAGTGCTTCATAAAAGAATTATCACTCTCAAGTTCACGATAGCGTGAAAGAGAAATGCTATCCAATAAAGCTATTGGATTTTTGCGTGATTCAAGCCAACGCACAGGGTCAATACTTTTGAATAGCTCGTAGGCTTCATCATTCCAGCACCACCAGAGGTTTTTGGCAAGTTCTTCCAAGGGTTCTAATGCTTGCGGAATAGCTCTGTGAATGATTACATTACGCCAAATAGGTGTATTTACACTTTTACTTTTTTCCAAATAAGTGGCTATTTCTGTTTCTATATGAGGTAAACTTACGATACGCTCTTCTATATTTTCCAAAGTAAGTTCATAACACTTGAGGTAATATTTCACAAGGTTTTTCCAAAGAGCTATTTCCGAAATTTTTCCAGCAGTTTCTCGCAGCGTATCTAATTCATCTTCTTTCATTTGCAGTAAAGAAAGTAGATTTTTAGTAACTCCACTTACTACATCACCATAATTACTATCGTTACGATTAATTACCTCAATAGCTTTTTGTTTTTCAGGATAATATTCCACCACCCATTTGCCAAATCCTGACAAAGAAGTAGTTATAGCAGGAACGTTAAACGCTAAACTTTCCAAAGGAGTATATCCCCAAGGTTCGTAATACGAAGGAAAAACGGTTCCGTCCAAACCTAATAGCAAATCATAATAAGGAAGGTTAAAAATTCCATCGTTTCCGTCCAAATAACTCGGGCAGAAGATGACTTTCACTTTATCTTCCTTGCGATTGAAAAGCTGTTGTTCTGAAAGTCGGCGTAAAATCTGGTCGTTATAGCTATCTGATAAATAATGTGTTAAATAATTATGTTCGTTACTAACCCCTTGTTGCGGATTCTTCAAATTATGCAATACGGCTTGATTAACTCCCTCATTCGCAGTAGGAATTAAGATAAATGCAAGCAGTTCTTTTTTGTTCTTTGAACTTCGGTTCAAAGCTCCTAAAGCATCGATAAACACATCAATTCCTTTGTTTCTAAATTCATATCTTCCGCTTATGGCTACCATTCGGGTATCTTCATTAATCGTGTAACCTACAAGGGCTTGAGCTACTTTATGGAGTTGTTTTTTGGCTTCTTTTCGCTTTTTGTCAAAGGTTTTGGCTGCGGGTACGAAACTATCTTCAAATCCGTTAGGTGTGATAATATCGGTTTTTCGGTCTAAAAAGTGAAGAGCTTCCAGAGCGGTAAGTTCACTTACTGTGGTAAAACTATCGGCAGTTTGAGCAGCTGTTTTTTCTAAAAAATGCTTGTGTTGCACCCCAAAACGATACGCCATTTCCTCAGGATTGTACCCTTTCATATTGTCATACAGCGGATAGCCATTACCTGCTATAGAACGCCCTACTACGGTGGCGTGAGTAGTGAATACAGAGCCTACTTTGGGCATTTTGTTCTCAATGTAAAGCAATCCACTACCCGTCATCCACTCGTGGAAATGACAAATTACATTTTCGCGTGAAGCGGTGTTAAACTTCACAAAACTTTCGATAACTTTAGCTGAAGCATACCCAAAAAGCACTGACTCAATATAGTCCCATGAGCTGTTAAGCGAATCGAGTTTATAAGTATCCCAATAGTAGCGTAAAATCTCGTTCTTGTAGCTGATATAGTGCGAAAAATCGACCAAAATTACGATAGGATTTCCCGCAATGTTCCAATTACCTACACGCACACGTAAGCCTTCGCTTTCGGCTTTTGCTTTCCACGATTTGAATAGCTCTTTGTTTTCTACAAACTCCTTGTTATCAGTATGTTGCCAAATATCAGGACCAATAAGAATGTACTTATTACGGAATTTTTTGGTAATACTCAATGCTTTGGTCGAAATTACGGTGTGAATCCCTCCTACCTTGTTGCATACTTCCCAGCTTGTTTCAAAAACATAATCAGGGTTTAGTGTTGTCTTTTTTGTTGGCATAATTTTAAATGATATGTTATTTTTATAGTTATTATATACGAAAATTCTAAAAACCAACACCGTTTTTCTCTAAGTAGAAAAACTATTTCATTGATTTTTAAACTTTTAATTTTTCTCTATATTAGAAAGGGTAAAGATACAAATTTATATTTTTTATGCCAAGAAATTTTTAGGTTTCTTAAGGGTAATTATTTTTCGGAAGAATAATATCAATGTAAAATACTGCCAAATTACATTACCTTATTCTTCGTATCATTACTTTTCTGACTAAATGTTATATTTATCACAAAATCAATTATTTGAATTGTACAAAATACAATTTTGCAATAAAACGAAGACTTCCCTTAAAAAACATGTTATTTCTTAAATAACTAACAAACAGAAATTTACATCAATAAGTTAAAAAATAATTTCATACTTTTAGTTTAAAATAATTCCAAATAAAAATTAATTTATATCTTTGCTCCTAAAATTCAATCTATTAATGAAATTCAACATATACATAATCATATTTCTTTTAGGTTTTGGACAAAATTTACTAGCTCAAGGAGAACGAAAAGGAGAATTACAAGGACGTGTACTATATAAAAATGGAGAACCAGCACAGATGGCTACCGTAGCTATCGTAGGGACTTCGATATATACGGTTACTAATGACAATGGACATTTTAGATTAGATAATTTGTCGATAGGAAAGCACTATGAGTTGGAGGTTAAAGTATTTGGTAGTGAGAGCATAAAAGTAAAAGCTCACCTTACGAAACCTCATCAGGAGCTTTCTATAAAACTAAACAACGATGAAGGCATTTCCTTAAGCGAAGTAACCGTTTCAGGGAAAAGCAAAGGCAAACAGACCAAAGAGCAAGGCTATGCGATGAACGTTATCAGTACCAAAGATGTGCTACTGCAAAACGTACAAACTACCGAACTTTTAGGGCGTTCGGCAGGTATTAAAATACGGCAATCGGCAGGTATGGGTTCGGATATTTCGTTTAACCTCAATGGGCTGTCGGGTAATTCGGTACGTATTTTTATTGACGGAATCCCGATTCGCAATTATGGGCGTTCGTTTTCACTTAGTAGCATTCCGCCATCGATGATAGAACGCATCGAAGTATATAAAGGAGTACTACCCGCCGAACTTTCGGAAGATGCTTTGGGCGGAGGTATCAACGTGGTACTGAAAAAAGATATGCAGAGCAACATTATGACCTCCTACTCTTACGGCTCGTTTAACACCCACCTATGGGACTTAAACGCCAGTTATCGCAGTAAAGAATCGGGATTTGTAGCCAACTTGTCATCGTTCTATAATTATACCGACAATAATTATAAGGTGTGGGGCGATAATGTGTACGTTACAGATAATAGTACAGGAATTAAAAACTATGTTACCGCCAAACGTTTTCACGACAGTTATTATTCGTCAGGAATAAAAGGCAGTGCTGGGTTTACTCGCAAGAAGTGGGCAGATGAGTTGCTCTTAGGATTTATGTTTTCAGAAATGGACAGAGATATACAAACGGGTGCCACTATGGAAATCGTTTATGGAGAACGAAGAACCAAGTATAACAGCGGTATGGGAAGTTTGCAATACAAGAAAAACGATTTGCTTGTAAAAGGATTAGATGCAAGTATGTTTACTACCTATTCACAAACATATCGCCAACTGATAGACACCGTGCCGTACATATATAATTGGACAGGACAAAAAGCCAAAGCTCCTAATGGTATTGATTATGCTATGAGAGCAGACGGAGAAGGTGAAGCCAGTATAGCAACCCTTGCCGATAATGACGAGCGAAACATCGCCAATAGGTCTAATATTCATTATCATCTAAGCGAAAATCACAGCATCGGAGTAAGTTATTTCTTAGACCTTTTTACACGCGAAATAGATGACCCTATAGCACCAAGAGAAGCCCGTGAGGCAATGGACAAACGCCGTTATAACAAGCAAGTTACATCGTTTAACTATGACGGAATGTTCTTTGACAAAAAACTAAAATTCAGTATTTTCTATAAAAGATACCACCAAAAAATATATCTGACGGATTATTCCATTCAGCGTGTGGGTAGGGGCTATCAAGTAAATTCGGCAATACACGATGGCGATGTGAAAGACGATGGCTATGGAATTACACTTTCATACGCCATAACACCCAAAGTCACCGTAGTAGCTTCTGCCGAAAGAGCTATCCGTTTGCCAGGAATTACAGAGCTTTTGGGAAATACAAGCCTTAATGTAGACCCTAACCCTTCATTGCGTCCTGAAAATAGCCAAAACCTCAACTTAGGTTTTAATGTAGGAAATTTTGAATTTGGAAAAAATGAAATTGGAGGCGAAGTGAATTTCTTTGTTCGTGATATTCAGGACTTGATTCAGCAGGGAGCTCCTCGTAATACAGCCGACTTTTTCAAATATGAAAATCTCGGAAAAGTATTCAGCAAAGGGGTAGATTTGGAATTGCGTTATAATTGGGATAAAAAACTTTTTGTCAATATCACAGGCTCTTATTTCGATGCTCGATTTAATTTGCAATATAACGAATACGGAATCGAATATTTTTATTACGGAAGCCGTTTGCGTAACGCTCCGTACCTAACAGGAAATGCCAATGCGGAATACATTCTTAAAGATGTGTTTCAAAAAGAATCACGATTGGCATTAAATTATAATTTCGGATATACGCACGAGTTCTTTAAAGATTGGGAAAACTTAGGTTCGGCAAATAAAATCACAATACCAACCCAAGCCTTACACGATTTGGGGGCAACCTATACCTTTCCGAATAAGAAAATAACGTTGGCAGTCAATGCAAAAAACATATTCGACACCCAAGTATTTGATAATTATGCCCTACAAAAACCAGGGAGAGCCATTTTCGGGAAGATTACCTATTCGTTTTTTTAGGGATTAGCGGTTAGGTGTTAGGGAAGTAGTAGGGGCAAAAAATCTTTTGCCCTCACGTAGAGACGCAATGCTTTGCGTCTCAGGTAATAGGCAATGCGTAGGGGGTTATTGCATAAACCCTTTTAAGACCCTGAAAGGGTCGCACGTTTATAGAAAAATTAATCCGTACGTGCTAATATACGACCCCGATGGGGTCGAAAAAAAACATTTGATGTACTTATAAATGCTATAAACATTTTGACCCTTTTAGGGTCGGTTTTACACTCCGTAGTACGGCGGAACGTTTCGCCACGTTGGCGGAACAAAACGGAGTAGTGCAGTAGATTTCGCCACTCTGGCGGAACAAAACGGAGCTGTACGGTAGGTTCAG
>JAUNHN010000187.1 GCA_030523915.1 Capnocytophaga sp.
TATTATTTTGCTTAAGTCTTTTAATCATTTTTATTTGCTCTTCTATCATAAAAATTTATTATTTATTTAACCACTTTTTGATAATAATCCACTGTTCTATTGAAATATTTTTAGGTTTATAATTTTTAGTCGCCAAGTAATTTAACTCTTCTGCATAAGCTCCTAACAATTTACCCTCTTTAATAATATCATCTGCTTTTTGAGGAATTGTTACCATATAAATATCATCTCCTCTAACAATTGCTCTATCTAACCAAGGTTTATTATAGGCATTCCACCAATTATCAGGATTATAATAAAAATCAGGCTTATTCAAAATATTAATACTTCCTTTAGTTTCACCAAGACCTACATTTTTGAAACTTCCTAATTCATTAAATAAATTCGCAATATCAGGTCTAAATCTGCCTAATAAAGTATTTACTTTATTACCACTTAAAACAACTGTTTGACCTGCAATATTCAAGGGTTTAGAAACAACCCCAGATAGAACTTTTAACTTATCAGCATTGATTGTTAAAAATTGGGATAATTTTGTGTTAAAAATTTCATCACTTACATTTAAAATAGAAGATTTAAATGTTCCTAATTCTGTATCATTAATTACGGCAAAAGCATAATAGTTGCCGTTTGTATTTCCTAAAAGTATTCTTCCATCATTTATATCTATTTTTACATAATATCCATTTTGCAGGACTATATCATATAAAGTATTCCCTATCTCATTAGCAAAAGATTTTGCAGTAGACAATACATTATCATTTTTATTTGCCCAAATTATGTTTTTATCATCAAGGGCTTTCCACACGATATTTTTGGAAGAAGATTTATTAATTAATTTCTTTAAAGAATTACTTACACCTCCTGTATCATCTATAACTCCCAATATTTTCCACACCTTTTCCTGCTTTTTTATCAGTTGTTTTTCAGCATCGGTTAGGTTGTCTATATTGGTGGTTAAGGTTTTCCATTCCAAATATTTTGCATTCAAAAACCCTTTTAACCCATTATTCTCTTTTAAGAGTTTTTTGGTTTGGTCAGGGAGGTTTTTAACAAACTTGTAGCCTCCTTGTCCAAGGTTTTTGATACCTATAACTCCCATAGCCAAGTTGTAAGTATCAATTACTTTTTGCACTTCAGGAGATACATTAGAGGTATTTACAGCAATATTCCCCACCGCCCCAGCTACTTCGGCTAATGCCCACGCACGGCGTACCCAATGAACTTTGGTTGCCAATGCTGTGCCACCACTCGCTACAATAGTTACCGCATCTAAGGTAATCATTACTCCCTTATCAATAGCATCTTGCCAATTTTTATCTTTATAATAATCTAAAAATATAGCAGGTACAACATAGTAATCATTCCCATCATAAACCCCTTCCAATGCCTGTGCTACTAATGAAATTGGATTTTTAGGCTTGTAAATCACCACATTAGAAAGCGGTGAAACTCTTGCTATTTCTTTATACGATGTATTAATAGAACTCGCTGAACCATACGATGAAGGAGTTGATTGGAAAGTATTTGTTACATAGTAAAGAATCACTTCATTACTTTTTTCATCATACTTACCTTCATTATAAGAAAATTTAGTCCAACTTGAAAGTCCAGAAAAACCACTCTCTGATGTAGAACTTTCAAGACTCAAAATCTTTGGATATAATTCCTCCTCATTGATATTTTGGAATTCTTTAAAAATTTCTTTATGAAAATCTTTATCTTTATTTCTTTTCTGATATATTCTAACAAGAACTTCCATAAAGTTAGTGTAATTATTACCCTCCCAAAAGAAAACAGAGCGATCGTGCATTTTACTCACCAATACATTGAATACTTTATAGTTGTCTTCTTTTAGGAAAGAAATAAATTTGTCAATATCTTTCTCTTGTATTGAAGAAAGTAATCGGATAATAACTTTTTCTTTTGTCTCTTCAATAGAATTTTTTGTTAAAACTTTCAGAGCTTCTTTTATTAGTTCAAAATCTAACTCTGAAAGCGTACACATATCTATTGAATTAATATACTCAACAGCTTCTTTTTCAGTTTTTTTACGAATAACATCTACAAAATCCCTTTTAATATCATCAGCATAACTAGTATCATTCCCGTAAAGATAAGCAATTAAATCTAATTTATTTTTTGGAAATATGATGAAACGAATTGTTTTTCCTAATGTAATAATCGTTCTATCTGTGTAAGTATTATCAACGTTTTTATTATCATTTTGATAATCCTTAGGAGCAAAACTATTTTTAAACTCTTGGTTATTTTTTCCTAAAAATTCAATAATTATTTTGTCATATCGTTTTCCTCCAATTTCAATATTTTCAGCATAAACATCTACTTTGTCAGGGTCTGAATATATAGTGCCTTTTTGTCGGTAAACACACCGAAAATATTCTATATAACGACGAACCATTAAAGGAGATTTTTTTAAGGATAATATTTCCCCCTCACTCTGCCCCTGAAAAACATACAATTTCAGTTTCGGGTCGTTGATTTGCTTCCAGTCGGTGTATGTAAATTGCTCACCCTGAGCATAATCCATTAGCCTTATAGGATTGCCTTGTGCCGATTTATGCTTAAAAGAATGTTCCAGCCTAAAAATTCCGTGTCCCAGCTCGTGAGCGATAGTTCGCTCAAAGCCTTCTGTTTGGGAAAAAATCTATATTTTTTTATATTATTTCAAAGAACGTTTTTTTATCAATACATCTGATACATTATCTATTCATCAGCCCACCAGTTTTTACCTTCTTCCTTATATTTTATGGGTTTAAAATAGCCATCGGGTTGAAGTTGCCAGTCTATCCATTTACTTACTCCATTTAAAAATCTAAATTGTTTAATAATTTTTTCTTTTTCAATAGATGATTTTTTATATTTAGTATCATTTTCTTCGGTATAAACTCTTTTAAAATCATCTAAAAGAATAGATTCATCTGCATATAATCCCACAAATGATTTCAAATTTCCTTTCATATCGAAAAGATATAGATCTATAAAAGCACCACTTGTAGTTGCTATTCTTACAATCAGACCTATAAAATTTTCATCGAATTTCAGATACCCAATAGGATATGCTTTATCATAATATTTAATCTCTATGCCATCCAAAGGTGTTAAATTTGTTGGTGTTGTATCTAAGGGGGAATATTCTGTGTAATCGTGAGAAAATAAATTCCCGTTAGGATCATAACATTGAGCATATTTTTTACTTTGATTACCAAATATAATTTTATTATATAACAAAATAGGAATAGTATCATTTCTTTTCACAGCCCAGTCTTTTTTAAAATCAATCGGAGTTTTAATTTCTTTTTTAAAATAAGATATAAACTCTTTAAAGTCGGCTTCTTTTTTGTTTTGAGCCTTACAAGAAACTGCTATTAAAAGTAGCAAAATAAATATTTTTTTCATCGGATTACTATTTTTGGTTACAATATATTTCTGCATATCTTATTGACACTTTATTTTTGGATAAATCTTCCCATTTCCATAG
>JAUNHN010000022.1 GCA_030523915.1 Capnocytophaga sp.
CATTTTTAGTATTCTATATTTTTGACAGAAATATATATGTAGGAATTGGGTTTTTATTACTTTATATCTTACTGATTATCAAACAAGAACCTAAAATTAGAGAAAAATTGGGATTTTAAAGAATTTGAGAATACTTTGACTCAATTTTATATTTGAAATCGAATATAGGTTATAGGTTTATTTTGTTCCAAATAGAATTGCTCGTAAAACGTCTGAATTTCAGTAACATCGGTTGGTACACCATCGCTATTATAAATGTTATGATTGGCGTAAAGTACTTTATGACCCAATCCGTGCAATAATCCAAGTGTGTAACCGTGCATAAACTCGCTATCTGTTTTTAGATGAATATATCCTTCGGGGGAAAGAATATTTTTATACCGATTTAAAAAATCAGCATTCGTGAGGCGGTGTTTGGTTCGTTTGTATTTTATTTGTGGGTCAGGGAAGGTAATCCATATTTCGCTAATTTCATTTTGAGCGAAACAATGTTCTATTAGTTCTATTTGTGTGCGAAGAAAAGCTACATTGCTGATGTTTTCTTCAATAGCTGTTTTCGCTCCTCGCCAAAATCGAGCTCCTTTAATATCAATTCCTATAAAATTTTTAGTTGGATTTTTCTTTGCCAACCCTACGGAGTATTCGCCTTTTCCACAGCCCAACTCCAATACAATCGGGTTGTTATTTTTAAAATAAAGTTCGTTCCATTTTCCTTTAAAGGCAAATAACTCAGAAAGAAGCTCTTCGCGTTTTGGTTGCAATACATTTGGAAAAGTTTCGTTCTCTTTGAATCGTTTTAATTTGTTTTTACTTCCCACAGATTTTTATTTTGGGGCAAAAATAACGAAAAATAGTAATTCTAAAAAAATATTAGTAGTTTTGTGGCTCAACATATTAGAAAAGCAATGGTTATAAAAAAAGTAAATGGGAAGATTCCCTCCTTCGGTAAAGATTGTTTTTTTGCTGAAAATTCGGTTATAACAGGTGATGTTACAATGGGCGAGCAATGTACTGTGTGGTACAATGCTGTAATTCGCGGTGATGTGAACACGATTAGCATCGGCAATAAAGTCAATATTCAGGACGGAGCTGTAATTCATGCTACGTATCAAAAATATAAAACGACCATAGGCAATAATGTTTCAATAGGGCATAATGCGATTGTACACGGTTGCGTTATTCACGATAATGTACTTATAGGAATGGGAAGTATCGTGATGGATGGTTGTGTTGTAGAGAGTGATAGCATCGTTGCTGCGGGTGCTGTGGTTACAGAACATACTCATATAGAGGCAGGTAGCATTTATGCTGGAGTTCCTGCTCGCAAAGTAAAAACCTTATCAGAAACACAAAAAGAAACTATCCGAAAAACCGCTGACAATTACGTAAAATATGCTTCGTGGATTGAAAATTAGCCTATTCAAAAACTTTTCTGTTTGAAAATATCCAAAAGTTTTAAAAAATCAGTACATTTGCACATCAAAATTTTGAAAGTAAAAAAATATGTCAAAAGGAGTTTTGTTAGTTAATTTAGGGTCGCCCGATTCTACTGAAGTAGAGGATGTTAAACAATATTTAGATGAATTTCTGATGGACGAAAGGGTTATTGATTTTCCTTTTGTATTGCGAAGTTTCATCGTTCGTGGGATTATTTTACGAAGCCGACCTGCTAAAACTGCAAAAGCCTATAAGAAAATATGGTGGGAAGAAGGCTCCCCACTTATCGTAATTACAAAAAGATTGATTTCTAAACTGCAACAGCAACTGTCTTTACCTATGGAAATGGCTATGCGTTACGGAAATCCAAGTATAGAATACGGACTACAACAACTTAAAAACAAAGGAGTTACAGATGTTCTATTGTTACCTCTGTATCCACAATATGCAATGGCTACTACCGAAACAATTGAGGTTTTGGCAGAAAAATTGGTCAAAACCAAATTTAAAGAGATGAAACTCACTAAGTTTCCTGCTTTTTATGACCGACCAGAGTATATTGAGGCTCTAACTAAAGTAACTAAATCTCATTTAGAGAAATACGATTTTGACCATTTGTTGTTCTCGTATCACGGTGTGCCTGAACGCCATCTTTACAAAACGGTAAAAACCAAAAATCATAAGAAAATCACAGACCATCAATATTGTTGCCAACCTAATACGGAAGAGTCAAAACGCTGTTACAGAACGCATTGCTTTGAAACCACACGCCAATTAGTAGCACAACTTGGACTTGAGGAAAACCAATATTCGCAATCTTTCCAATCACGATTAGGAATTGATAAATGGCTTGAACCTTTTACCTCGGATAAGGTAGTGGAACTTGCCAAAAGTGGTGTCAAAAAGCTGGCTGTAATTACACCTGCTTTCGTATCAGATTGTATTGAAACACTTGAAGAAATAGAAATGGAAGCAGGAAAAGAATTCTTACACAACGGTGGCGAAGAGTTCAAAATGATTCCGTGCCTTAACGATGACGATATGTGGGTTTCGGCACTTGCCAAATGGATTCGCCAATGGGAAAAAGAATAATAAAAATCTCAAAATATGGAAAAATCAGTTATCATATATGCGTCGGTAGATGGGCAAACTAAAAAAATATGTAATCATATAGAAAAGATTTTACTATCTGAAAATCAAGACATAAAAGTATTTTCTATAACTGATTTTGACCAAAATATAGCCGATTATGACAAAATAATCATCGCATCAAGTATCCGATATGGCAAACATAATGCTGATATAGAGGCTTTTATAGACAAAAATAACGAAATCCTAAATACCAAAAAATCCGTTTTTATTTCCGTGAACTTGGTGGCTCGCAAAGCTGAAAAAAGTACCGCTACGACCAACCCTTACGTAGTGAAGTTTATTGACAAAATCCGTTGGCAACCTACTCATATTGAGGTGTTTGCAGGAAGGTTGAATTATAAAATGTACAACTTTATGGATAGGCAATTGATACGCCTAATAATGCTTATAACCAAAGGTCCTACCGACCCAAAAACTGAAATTGAATATACTGATTGGGATAAGGTAACTGCCTTTGCAAAAAAATTTGTTCAACTGTAATTTTCTCTTACCAAAAATAAATCAATAAAAAATCATTGTTTTTTATCTATATTAAATCTAAATAACTATATTTGCACCGTTATTTTTAATTAATATAGTATGAAACGAGTTTTATCACCTTTATTTTTATTGATATGTAGCTGGTTATCAGCTCAAAACAATATTCTTCTGAGTAATGATTATTGGAAAACAAAACCTACACCCGAGCAGGTAAAGCAAAAAATAGCTGAAGGAAATGACCCTATAGCACTCAATGAAAGGGCTTATGACGCTACTTCATTAGCGATAAATAACGGAGCTCCTAACGAAACCATTATGTATCTTCTTTCATTAGAAGGTAATGAAATTAGTAAGCCTACGCACGATAAGCGTACATATCTTTTTTGGGCAGTATTCAGCAATAACTTACCGATTACCAAATATTTATTGGACAAAGGTGCTGATGTAAACATCAAAGATTCACACTTTTACACACCTATTTTGTTTGCGGCTATCCGTGGAAATACGAATCAAGAACTATATGACTTATTACTTAAACACGGAGCAAACATCAAGGAAACGAACGAAGACGGAGCTAATGCGTTACTTCTAATAATTCCACATTTGAAAGATTTGAAGGAAGCACAATATTTCACTAAAAAAGGACTTTCTTTACAATCGGTAGACAAAAATGGGAATAATGCCATTTTTTATGCAGCCAGAAACGGAAATAAAGAAATTATCAAACAATTGGTTGCAAAAAAAATAAACGCGAAAGCAATTAACCATAAGGGACAAAACCTAATGTTTGCAGCAGCCGAAGGAGCGAGAATGAAAACCAATGAATTGGATTTTTTCAAATATGTTGAAAGTCTGGGGATTAATCCCAATCAAAAAGATAAAAACGGGCTTACTCCTTTGTTCATATCATCGGCAAGAAACAAAGACGCTTCGGTAATTCAATATTTTATTGACAAAGGAAATGATGTAAACCAATCTGACAAAGAGGGAAATACGCCACTTATGGAGGCTTCGTCCCGAAACGCTTTAGAAGTTGTATCGCTTTTAGCCGAAAAAACGAACAATATTAATGCAAAAAATAAGCAGGGAGAATCGGCATTGACTTTGGCTGTAAACCGAAACTCACCAGAAGTAGTTTCGTTTTTAATCAAAAAAGGAGCTGATATAAAAGTAAAAAGTACCGACGGAAATACATTGGTATATTATTTGGTAGATAGTTTTAATCCACGTGAGGTTAAGAATTTTGATGAAAAATGGGCTATTTTAGCTCAAAATGGATTGGATTTCACACAAAATCAATCTAAAAATAACAATTTATATCATTTGGCAGTAGAGAAAGCAAATTTAGATATATTGCAAAAAACAACATCAATAAGCGGTATTAATATTAATGCCAAAAATGAGGAAGGACTTACCCCTTTACATAAAGCTGTGATGACAGGTAAAAATTTAGATATTATTCAGTTTTTACTGAAAAATGGAGCTGACAAAACTATTACAACAGAATTTGGCGAGTCGGTTTATGAATTAGCTCAGGAAAACGAGGCTCTTAAAACATTGGATATTAACTTTTTAAAATAAAACATATGAAAATTAAGCATTTTTTATGGATTTTCGCTGTGGCGTTTGTTGTTTTTTCATTTACAAAACAACAGCCTTCTACAAAATACAAATGTATGATTCAGCTTACCAATTATAGTGGAGAAGGGGCTTACATTGTTGTTTCACTGATTAATCCTCAGGGAGAATACGAAAAAACGTTACAAGTGCTGGGGGACGACCCTGAGTGGTATAGCGACCTTCCTGAGTGGTGGAAATTTTATGGCAAACGACAAACTATTGACGCTATCACAGGAGCAACTATCAGCGGAGGCGAAAGAGCTATGAAAGTCATTGAAATAGAAGATGATAAGATAAATAAAGGATACAAAATCCGTTTTGAAACTGCTGTGGAAGACCAAAAATATTATGCTAACGATGTAGAGTTTGAACTCACTTCCGAAAACATAAAAAACAAAGTAGATGGTAAAGGATACATTCGTTATGTACGTTTAATGCCTAATTAAAAACGCAAAAAGCTAAATAAAAAGACTGCTTTAAAAGTTTTAATAATTTTATTTCGTCGGGACTAAAAAATAAAACTTTTAAAGCAGTTTTTTTATTTTTATTATTAAGGCATTTATAGTTAAGTATTTACAAAACGCTTGTAATATCCGTAAAAAAGAATCATTCCGTAGCAGACAACTAACGTCAAGAAAGCCATTTTAAAACCTATATTATCTACAAAAAAACCGAAAATGGGAGGTATTATCGCTCCTCCTACAATCATCATACACAATATACCTAAAGCCTGCGGTTTTAATTCGCCCAAATTATCTGAAGCCAATGCAAATATAGTAGGAAACATCATCGAATTAAACAATCCTACCGCCAAAATACTCCACATTGAAAATAATCCTTCTGTATTTATTGATATAATTATCAACAAAATAGCTGACAATGACGATATTATCAATATTCGTGCAGGAAGTACTCGTTTGATAAGGAAAAATCCTACAAATCTACCTACCATCGCCCCTCCCCAATAGAACATCACAAAAATAGCTACAATTGCCTTTGAATCAGAATGTTCAAAATCAGGGATACCGAAAATTTTTCCCAACATTACTACCAAAGAATACATCGTTTTATTCTCAAGAATATTCCTGACAATACCTATTTCGGCAAAATAATTTATCAAATAACTTCCTATCGCTACCTCAGCTCCTACATATAAAAATATAGCAACAGAACCAAATAACAGACTTTGCTTTTTAAATAAAGAAAAATAGTCCTTCAAAGAAGTTTTTTCACTATCTTTTGCAATTCGTGGTAGTTTTACGAAAGCAAAAATAATAGCTAATAACATCACAAAAATTCCTATATTCATAAAAGGAATTTGTACCACGGCAGCTTCCGTTTCAAGATAAATTTGCTGCTCTTCTGCACTTAACACGCTGATTTCTTCTAAACTTTCTATAGGATTGCTAAGAATAAAAATCGCTCCAATAAGAGGGGCAATCGTAGCTCCCAAAGCATTAAACATTTGCGATACATTTAATCCGTTAATTTTTTCTAACTTCTCCCCCAAAGTACTAATATACGGATTTGCAGCTACTTGCAGAAATGTAATTCCTGTTGCCAAAACAAAAATAGCCAAAACGTAGACTGACATAAGTCTTTGAGCAGCAGCAGGATAAAATAAAAAACAACCCAAAGCCATCATTAATAATCCCAGCGTAACTCCTCGCTTATAACCTATTTTTACCAAAAGAAAATACGCAGGAATTGAGAATAATAGATAGGGTATGAAAAAGGCAAAACGCACCAAACCCGCCTCAAAATAGTTCAACATAAACATATCCCTTAGACGTGGAATAAGTGAATCAATCAATACTGTAGTAAAACCCCAAAGAAAAAACAGGATAGCTACAAATACGAATGCTCTTCTATAACTTTTCTGTGAATTCATCGTGATTGGTTATTTTTATTTGTAAGCAAAATTAATAGTAATACCTATATTTTGGTTAAACTTTAACATTTTATTTTGTTACAATTACAACATCAACAAAACAACCTACTGATTATAAGCATAAAACAAACTCAAAGAACAAGTTAATACATTGAAAAATAGTTAAAAGAAGTAAGAGAAAATTTATATTTTTAAGGAATAATTATTTCCTTGTATTTTATAACAAACGCGTTTTGCAGCACTTTCTTCGGCTTTTTTCTTTGAGGTAGAACGTGCTCGAGTTACCGAAAATCCTTGTACATCAACCTTCGTTACAAAATAACGAACTCCTGATTTATCCTCTTTATCCTCTTGAGTATCAAACGAAAAGTTGCGTTTATTTTTTTGGCACCACTCAATAAGAAGACTTTTGTGGCTAATGACCTTTTCTTCCAGATTTTTCAAATCTATATACGGAACTATTAATTTCCGTTCAATGAATTTAGCACATTCTTTATAGCCTTTATCTAAATAAATTGCTCCGATAAGAGCTTCAAATAGATTTCCTGTGATATTATTTCCTAACTGCTTGGGCGTGAGTTTAGTACGAAGAAAGTCAAGTAATTTAAGTTCCTCACCTAACTGGTTCAAATAACGGCGTTCTACGATTTTTGAACGCATTTTGGTTAAATATCCTTCGTCTTGGTCGGGAGCGTTGGTAAAAATATAATCTGCTATAACGGCTCCTAAAATAGCATCTCCTAAGAATTCCAACCGTTCATAGCTCTTGCGAGTAGCTTTTTTGTATTGGTAAGAAGGGTGTGTAAAAGCCTCACTATAATAGGATAACGTCTTAGGAGCATACCCCAAAAGAGCTTTCATTTTGGAATAAAAAACCCCGTCTTTTCTTTTTTTAAAACGGGATAATTCTAATATTTTTTTTAAGCCAAACACCAATGCTATAATTATATTTTTTTGAATAGCAAACAAGCATTATGCCCACCAAACCCAAAAGTATTGCTCATCGCTACTTTCACATCACGTTTTTGAGCTTTATTGAATGTGAAATTAAGTTTCGGGTCTATTTTTTCATCTGGAGTTTCAAAATTAATTGTCGGAGGAATAATTCCGTGTTTTACTGCCAAGATAGAAGCTACTGCCTCTACTGCTCCTGCCGCTCCAAGCAAATGCCCTGTCATTGATTTGGTCGAATTCAGATTGATATTATACGCGTGATTACCAAATACATCTAAAACAGCTTTTGACTCGGCGATATCACCCAAAGGTGTAGAAGTTCCGTGCATATTGATAGTATCTACTTCATTAGGATTTACCTGTGCATCTTTTAAACAGTTGAGCATCACATTTTTAGCTCCCAATCCTTCAGGATGTGGTGCAGTCATATGATGGGCATCAGCCGAAAGACCGCCTCCTGCTAATTCACAATAAATAGTTGCCCCACGAGCTACGGCGTGTTCATATTCTTCCAAAACAATTGCCGCTGCCCCTTCACCAAGTACAAATCCATCACGCGTTGCATCAAATGGACGAGATGCTTTCGCTGGGTCATCATTACGTGTAGAAAGTGCGTGAAGTGCGTTAAACCCTCCAATTCCTGGGATTGTAACGGCAGCTTCTGACCCTCCTGACACGATGACGTCGGCATATCCTAAGCGGATATAATTCAAAGCGTCAATCATAGCATTAGCCGCTGATGCACAGGCAGATACAGTAGCAAAGTTAGGACCTCTAAAGCCGTATTTGATAGAAATGATACCTGAAGCGATATCTGCTATCATCTTTGGTATAAAGAAAGGATTAAAACGAGGTGTTCCATCTCCTTTTGAAAAGTTAATCATCTCATCTTGAAATGTTTCCAAACCTCCTATACCTGACCCCCAGATAACTCCTACACGGTCTTTATCGATTGAATCGACATCAATTTTTGCATCTTTAATAGCCTCATCAGAAGCTACAATAGCATATTGTGTAAATTTGTCTAATTTGCGAGCTTCCTTTCTATCAATGAAGTCTTCCACATTGAAGTTTTTAACCTCACAAGCGAACTGAGTTTTGAATTTTGAAGCATCAAAATGTGTTATGGCAGCTGCACCGCTTGTACCTGCAATTAAGTTTTCCCAATATTCCTGAGTGGTATTTCCTATTGGGGTTAAGGCACCTAAGCCTGTTACTACAACACGTCTATTTTTCATACAATTAAACAAATTTTGATTTTAAAAATGTTTTGACAAAAATCTAATTTTTTAAGATTTTTGAAAAAGAAACTACATAAACCTTTAAAGGCATTATTAATGTAAACATCAGGCTTTAAGTATAATACAATACTTACAGCCTAATGTTTATAGCTTTCAATTCATTATTGTTTTGCTTCTTCAATATATTTGATAGCTTGACCTACAGTTGAAATGTTTTCTGCTTGATCGTCTGGAATTTGAATATCAAATTCTTTTTCGAATTCCATAATCAACTCTACTGTGTCTAATGAATCAGCTCCTAAGTCGTTAGTGAAGCTTGCGTCTGCAACTACTTCGTTTTCATCTACACCTAACTTATCAACGATAATGGCTTTAACTCTTGATGTAATGTCTGACATAATTTCTTCTTTTTTTAAAATTTATTTACTGAGGGCAAAAATAGTAAACTTTTTTGAAATTCCCACTTTTACGGAAGATTATAACGCTTTTTTCTGATGTTAAATTTTATAAATAATTGACAAACAGATATTTACATTTATTTAACTTTTTTATAATACCTATAAATATTTTTAAAAAATAGCTTTTGTAATAGCAAAAACCAAATTCTATAAAACAAAAAAATCATAAGAACAATATAATCAACACTTTACAAAGTACAAAAATAATTGTACTCGATTAAAAAATACATTTTTTAATTCATTTTATTTGGAATAAATAAAAATAATTCTACCTTTGTGCCAGATTTAATAACAATATATTATCTCATAAAAAATGCTCTCAAATATTGCCAAAACATATAAACTCGTATTTATTATTATATTCTATAGCCAATATAATTTCAGCCAAGAACGTACTGAAGAAAAAGATAAAGTTATTGATTTAGAAGAAGTTGTGGTAAGTTCTACTCAAATACAGCCACAATCATTAAAAAAATCAATAAATAATGTACGTGTAATTACCCAACAAGACATCGTACGCCTTGGGGCTGTAAATTTGGCAGATGTTCTAAATCAGTACATTAACATAACTGTATTGCCTGATGACGAAACGGGACGCTCTACTATATCAATGTTCGGTTTAGGAGCTAATTATTTCAAGGTATTGGTAGATAATATTCCGTTAGTAAACGAATCTGGATTAGGAAACAATATTGATTTATCACAAATAAACTTAGATGATATTGAGCAAATCGAAATCATTGAAGGCTCGATGGGAGTAACACACGGAGCCAATGCTGTAAGCGGAATTTTAAATATCATCACAAAAAGAAAATTTCAACATCAAACAGAAATAAATTTCTCTATCCAAGAAGAAAGTGCAGGAAACGAATACAATTTCTCGGATAAAGGACGACATATCCAAGCCTTCAAAGCCTCACATAATATCAATACACATTGGGCAGCTTCCTTTGGAGTTAATCGCAATAATTTCAACGGATTTTTAGGCGACCGACAAGGAAAATTACACCTCGCTAGCGACGCTTTGCGAGGATACAAATGGCTTCCAAGAGAAAACATTCTAAGCAATGCAATGATTAATTACTCAAAGAATAGAATATCTCTTTTTTATAAGTTTGAGTATATGACAGAACAAATAGATTATTATGACAGACAAGTAAAACAACGATATAGCGACATTTTGGGTTCATATCGCTATGGCGATGACCGTCGTTATTTTACCGATAGGTTATATAATCACCTTAATAGTTCAGGGAGATTTAAAGATTTTAATTACAATATTTCTGCTTCATATCAGATACAAAGCCGTAAACAAGAAGATTTTAGTTACAATATCACTCACAATTTAGAAACTAATAACAGTACAAAAAAAGACCAAGAAATGAAAGTCTTTCTTTCCACAGGTTCGATAAGTAATTTCATTAAAAACGAAATGTTTAACGTTCAATTAGGTTATGATATTACTGTAAATAAAGGATTTTCGCTCATAAGCGATGTAGGACACACCACAAAAGAAGTAAGCAAATATGTTAATAATTATGACGCTTACATAAATACTGATGTGAATTTGACTTCCAGATTTTCATTACGTCCTGGGTTTAGATACTCTTTTCAAGAACTTTTTGATAATCAGTATGCCTATTCATTAGGTGTACGCCAATTATTCGATAACGGATTAGAAGCAAGAGCTTCCATCGGGAAATCATATCGCACACCTTCTTTTACAGAATTGTATTTCAAAATGATTTTTGACGGACATCATTTCACTGGAAATGAAGAGCTTACGCCAGAGCAAAGTTTTTCCACAGAAATGAGTTTCAAGAAAACAACTTTATTCAACAATCCGCAAACAAAGTTATACAACAATCTAATATTGAGCCATATAAACATAAAAGACCGCATTACCAGTGCGTTTATCGGCTTTGAAGGAGCTACACCTGTTTACAAATACATAAACATAAGCAGTTATAAACTTTTCAATCTATCATCTACCAATCAATTCACACACAATAATTTAGACCTGAATTTAGGAGCTTCACTTTCGTGGATTTCTCAAATTATTGACAATAATGAGTACAAAACCGATGATAGATATTTTTTCCGAATGAATTTTAACGGAAGTGCCTCTTACACTTTCCCTAAATGGGACACTACATTGACCGTTTTTTATAAATACTTAGGAGCTTCTAACCAATGGATTGGAGGCGTTGGTGGATACAATATCAGTGAAGTAGAAGCTACTAATTGGTTAGACGCTTCTGTACAAAAAAGTTTTGCCAACCGAAAATTTGAAATAAGCCTCGGTGTCAAAAACATTTTGAATGTTACAGAAGCAGGCGTTTCAAGGACAGGAGTGAGCGGACAGCACGTAGACACCTCTTCTTTGTTCTTATCAAATGGAACAAGCTATTTCGTAAAATTAATTTATAATCTAAATATTAACTAAATAATTTATACCTATGAAAAATAAATTTTATTTTTTCTCAATCGCAGTATTAGCTTTAGCTTCCTGCAACAAAAAAGACGACGTAATAGACCCTACCCCTAATGTGGTAGTTCCTACTGTCGAAAAAGCAGTCGTAAAACCTGAAGTAGGAGGTCCAAATGAGCCTAATCAAGTGTTTATTGACTTGGCTACCAACACACAAAAAGCGATAAAACGCGACTCTTGGGATTTTGGTTTCTATTCAGGTGATGACTTCAGAGTAATTCTTAACAGCTCTTTAAAAATGGCTGCAAAACAGCTCGAAACCACTAACATAGACGAAGTTCAGACGGCTGACGAAAGTGTAGCAGTAGGATTTCAAACACTTGCCAAATTAGGTTATGTAGATTATCCAGCAGGGCTTTTAAAATCTGCCGACAACACACCTGGTAGAGGTACTGCTATTGCCGAAATTTCGGCAACGGATAGCGAGAATAAGGTTTATTTAATCAATATGGGAAGTGCCATAAGCACAATTGAACCTGCGGCAGGCTCAACCAATCTGGAAGGTGAAAAACGTGGTTGGAAGAAAATCCGTATTACTCGCTCTACCGACGGCAAAGGATACGTAATCCAATACGCAAACTTAGAGGACACCACACACAAAACTATTACCGTGAATAAAAACTCAGAATATAATTTCGTGTTTTTAAGTCTAACCACAGAACAAACCATTGAGGTACAACCTAAAAAAACTGCGTGGGATTTATGCTTTACGCCATTAACAAACTATACTTCTACCGCACAACCCGCTACCGATGAAAATACAGTAACCTATTACTTTGCCGATATGGTTCTTAACAATATCCACGGAAATACTTCTGTATTGCGAATCACAAAAGACAAAGACGGGAATGATTTTGCCGATGTAACTAAACGTGATGCTACCTATGATAGCTTTAATAAAGCAAGCATCACTACACAAGACACACAGTTATTTACTGACAATTTAGTTACTCAGCTTATGATAGGAGCTTCTTGGCGTTCTACATTTACCCGAGTTATCAATGACAAAGTTTTTTATGTTGTAAAAGATGCTGAAGGTAATCTATTCAAATTGCGATTCTTAGCATTAGTGAATGAGTCTGGAGTACGTGGCTATCCTGTTTTTGAATATGAATTATTAAAATAATACAGATTCATCTTTATCAACCTTTTTATTAGTCCATAAATTAATCTTTCATTTCAACAAAAAAACAGAGTAAAACAATTTTACTCTGTTTTTTTTTTTATTCTGTTTCTTCGATAAATTCAGGATACAAGAAATTATTATACGGAAAGCGTGTAATGTGAATTTCTCTCACTTTCTCGTATACTTTTTTTCTAAATTCTTCCATATTATCTTTGTTCAATGCCGAGATAAATAACACATCATTCCCTACCTGATGCATCCAAGTTTGCTTCCAGTCGTCGAGGGTAAAATGCTTTTTTGTATGCTCAGTAACCAAATCATCTTTATCAATATTCTCGTGAGTATAAGCATCTATTTTATTAAAAACCATAATAGTAGGCTTATCAGCACTTTTTATTTCCTGCATAATTTGGTTTACAGAATGAATATGCTCCTCAAAATTAGGATGCGAAATATCCACTACGTGTAATAGCAAGTCGGCTTCACGTACTTCATCAAGTGTACTTTTAAACGATTCTATAAGCTGTGTAGGCAATTTGCGTATAAAGCCTACTGTATCGGTTATTAAAAAAGGTAAATTCCCGATAACTACCTTACGCACAGTAGTATCCAAGGTAGCGAACAATTTATTTTCAGCAAAAACATCACTTTTACTGATTACATTCATAAGAGTAGATTTACCTACATTGGTGTATCCTACCAAAGCCACACGCACCATTGCCCCGCGATTACTGCGTTGTACTGCCATTTGCCTATCAATAGTAGTTAGTTTTTTCTTCAAAAGGGCAATACGGTCTCGCACGATACGACGGTCTGTTTCAATTTCCATTTCTCCAGGTCCTCGCATCCCAATACCTCCTCGCTGACGTTCCAAATGTGTCCACAATCCTGTAAGCCTTGGCAATAAATACTGATATTGAGCCAATTCTACCTGTGTTCGGGAATAACTTGTTTGAGCACGTTGTGCGAATATATCCAAAATAAGCCCCGTTCTATCCAATACTTTTACTTTAAGTATTTGCTGAATGTTTTTTTGCTGAGCTGGCGAAAGTTCATCATCAAAAATCACGGCTCCCACATTATTTTCTTCCACAAAAAGCTGTACTTCTTCCATTTTTCCCGTTCCTATAAATGTTTTAGGATTAGGAATATCCATTCGTTGTGTGAAGCGTTTTAGCACTTCGCCTCCTGCTGTATAGGTCAAAAATTCCAGTTCGTCCAAATATTCCTTTGATTTTTCTTCATTCTGAACTTGGTTGATAATCCCTACCAACACCACTTTTTCATAGTTTAGATTTGTTTGTTCAAGCATATTTACAATCTAAAATTTAGTATTTCATTGGCAAAAATAAGAAAATTATTCCGAATTAATACCCTTCAACACAAGAAACTCATTGGATTAAAATAGCGGTTTCTCGGTAGTTTATTACAATACTTTGGGTCGAGAATAGAACAAATAGCATTGCTCTTTAAGTATTTTTCAGAAGAATGCATGTAGTGTGGGGGCGGAAAATCTGTTCAAAGATTTCAAAAAAATCTTGAAATTATTTCTATATTTGCCGAAAAAATTTTGATTCACGAAAAATAAGCATACAAAAGATATGACTTCGCAAGAAATTAGACAACAATTTTTAAAGTTTTTTGAAAGCAAAGGACATTTAATTGTGCCTTCTGCCCCAATGGTTATCAAAAATGACCCTACGCTGATGTTTACCAATGCAGGAATGAACCAATTTAAGGAATATTTCTTAGGCAATGGTAAGCCACAACATAAACGTATTGCCGACACGCAGAAATGCCTTCGTGTGTCAGGTAAACACAATGATTTAAAGGAAGTTGGGAAAGATACTTACCACCATACGATGTTTGAAATGCTCGGTAATTGGTCGTTTGGCGACTATTTCAAAAAAGAAGCAATAACGTGGGCGTGGGAATTGCTTACCGAAGTGTACAAAATCCCAAAAAGCAACTTGTATGTAACTGTTTTTGAAGGAAGTAAAGAAGAAAACGTACCTTTTGACCAAGAGGCATACGACATCTGGAAAGGACTTATAGCAGAAGACCGTATTTTGCTCGGAAATAAAAAAGATAATTTTTGGGAAATGGGTGACCAAGGTCCTTGTGGTCCTTGTACCGAAATTCACGTAGACATCCGTTCGGACGAGGAAAAAGCCAAAAAAGCAGGGCGTGAATTGGTAAATAACGACCACCCACAGGTTATCGAAATTTGGAACAACGTTTTTATGGAATTTAACCGTAAAGCCGATGGTTCACTCGAAAAATTACCTGCCCAACACGTGGATACTGGTATGGGATTTGAACGCCTTTGTATGGTGCTTCAAGGAGTGCAATCGAACTATGATACAGACGTTTTCACGCCACTTATCCATAAAATTGAAGATATTACAGAAAAAAAATACACCACAGGAAATCGCGTTTCGGAGGCTGAAGAGCAGGTAAATATCGCTATGCGTGTCATCGCCGACCACGTTCGTGCCGTATCATTTGCGATTGCCGATGGGCAGTTGCCTTCCAATAACGCAGCTGGATATGTTATCCGCCGTATTTTGAGACGTGCGATTCGTTACGGATTTACGTTCCTAAACCAAAAAGAACCTTTCATCTATAAATTAGTACAAACCCTTGCAAATCAAATGAGTAGCGTATTTCCAGAGCTTGAAAAACAACACTATTTGGTAGAAAACGTTATCCGTGAGGAAGAGGCTTCTTTCTTGCGTACATTAGAGCAAGGCTTGTTGATGCTCGATGTGATGATGAACAATTCTGACAAAAAGCAACTCTCTGGTAGTAAAGCATTTGAATTATACGATACTTACGGATTTCCGATTGATTTGACGGCTCTTATCCTCTCCGAAAAAGGATTTACGTTGGACGAAAAAGGGTTTGAGGAAAATCTACAAAAGCAGAAAGAACGCTCACGAGCAGCCGCACAAGTCAAAGCCGATGATTGGGTACTACTTCGCGATGATGAAGAGGAAGAATTCATCGGATATGACACTTTGGAAGCCGTAGTTCGTTTGGCAAAATACCGAAAAGTAGAAAGCCAAAAAGACGGAACTTATTACCAATTGGTATTTAATACCACGCCGTTTTACCCCGAAGGAGGAGGGCAAGTGGGCGATAAAGGAATGCTGCATTCGGCAAACGGAGAAGTTACCTATATCATTGATACTAAGAGAGAAAACAATCTTATCATTCATATTTCGGAAACCTTACCGAGCAACCTTACCGACCCTTTCAAAGCAGAAGTACATCCGCTGGGAAGGGCAAATACACAAGCCAACCACACGGCTACGCACTTGCTACATCAGGCATTGCGTGAGGTATTGGGAACGCACGTGGAGCAAAAGGGTTCGCGTGTGGACGCTCGTTCGTTGCGATTCGACTTTTCGCATTTTGCAAAACTTACGGAGGAAGAAATTTTTGAAATCGAAAAGCGTGTGAATGAGCGTATTCACCAAAAAATCGAGCTACAAGAACATCGCAACATTCCTATCCAACAGGCGATGGACGCAGGGGCAATGGCTCTTTTTGGGGAAAAATATGGCGACAAAGTGCGTATGATTCAATTCGCTGACAGTAAAGAACTTTGCGGAGGAACGCACGTAAAAAATACGTCTGATATATGGCACTTCAAAATCGTTTCGGAAGGTGCTGTGGCTGCGGGTATACGCCGTATTGAGGCAATTTCCAAAGAAATGGCGTTAGAACATTTCCGTGAACAGGAAAAAATCGTGGAAAAACTACGTCAAATCGTAAAAAATGCACAAGACCCGCTCAAAGCTGTGGAAAATTTGCAAGAAGAGAACATTCGTCTACAAAGAGAATTGGATTTATTGAAAAAAGAACAAGCGAAAAACCTAAAAAGTACGCTTAAAACGGAGTTTTCGACAATAAATGGCATCAATTTATTATCGAAAAAGGTAGATTTAGATTTGGCAAACCTCAAAGATTTGGCTTTTCAGTTAGGAAACGAAGTAGAAAATGCTTTTATCCTTTTCGGAGCGGAACAAGAAGGCGGAAAAGCACTCTTACTTTGTTATATTTCTAAAGAATTAACACAAGAAAAAGGCTTAGACGCAGGAAAAGTAGTCCGAGAGTTAGGGAAATACATTCACGGAGGTGGTGGCGGACAGCCGTTCTTCGCTACCGCAGGAGGTAAAAACCCAGCAGGAATCGATGAGACTTTGGAAAAAGTGAGGGATTACGTAAAATAGAATAAAGAGACATTTTATTATATTGCTATTAGTATTGGGCAGAATTTAGGTAATTTTAATCCATTATAAATTGCAACTTTACAAAATAATATATACCTTTGTCTAAATTTTTAGAATTTTTTCAAACATAAAGCATATATGAAAGCATATTTATTTTCTTTACTAACGAGTCTTTTTCTCTTTTCGTGTCCTACCGAAAAGGATTATATAGACTATTCGAAGTACAAACCAGAATTTATGGAGCGTAGTGATTTTGAAAAATCAATTGCTTTGGTAAACGTTTCGGGCAATCCGAGTGTGGAAAACGCTGGAAAAATCTACCTGAAGGACAATTATATGTTCATCGGTGATACTAACAAAGGTTTTTATATATACGACAATACAGACCCCGCCTCTCCCCTTTTGAAAGCCTTTTTGAAAATTCCTGGGGCTACTGATTTAGCTATCAGAGGCGATGTAATGTACGTAAATCAAGCCGTTGATTTAGTAGCTTTTAGCTATGATTTAAGTCAAAATCAAATCACAATTTATGACCGTATCCGCAATACATTTCCTGTGTTACGTTCGCCCGACGGATATTATCCTGACTATTCAGAAACCAGAATCGTTGTAGATTGGCATAAAAAATAAATCCTTAATCGTATGAAAAAAATATTATTCACTTTATTGATAGCTTTTGTGGCTATTGCTTGTAGTAAAGACGCTACCACCAATAGTGATACGACAATGAATAGAGATAGCGTAGGAGGCTCAATGGCTACTTTTTCTTTGGTTGGTGATTATTTATACATAGTGGATTCAGGACGATTAAATGTTTTTTCGGTGTTAAACCCTAAAAATCCGTCAAAAGTAAATAGTGTTTACGTAGGGTTCAATATCGAAACTTTATTCGCTCTTGACCAATATTTGTTTATCGGTTCACAAGAAGGAATGTACATTTATTCCATTGCCAAGCCAGAGGCTCCTGAACAGCTTTCGCAGTACTTTCATTTCACAGCCTGCGACCCCGTAGTAGCAAACACTACGCACGCCTTTGTAACATTGCATTCTTCCAGCCTTTGCGGAAATGCCTTAAATGTACTGCAAGTATACGATATTACAAACCTGCGAGAACCTGTCAAAATCCACGAACGCAACCTTTCCCAACCTAAAGGACTGGCTCTAAATGGAAATTTCTTAGTAGTTTGCGATGACGATTTGAAATTTTTTGACATTTCTGACCCAGCCAACCCTATATTGAAATATTCTGAAAATAAATCTTTTAAAGATTTGATTTTTTATGATAACCGCTTATTTGCATTTGGCGAAAGAGAAGTTACCCAATACGGATGGAAAGCTACTGACTTTTCAGACTTATATGTAATTAGTACTGTAAAATATTGATTTTTCTTATACTGAAAAATATTTTGTACTAAATGATTTTATAAAACGTGATTATTAATAATTTTTATTATTTTTGTATTCAGTACTAAATAATTGGAAGTTACATTTTGAGAAATAGTATCTACATAATATTTTTTTTGGGGGTAGGAATGCTTTGGTCGCAATCTATCCCCCAGAAGAAGTATGAGGATAGAGCTGTTCAGGATTACGTAGGGTTACTTTCTGCTCACGAGCAAGATTTACTAAATGCCAAGCTCACTCATTATGCCGATTCTACCTCTACGGGCATTGTTATAGCCATTATGGCTGACGTGGAAGATGACATTAATTTCCAAGCTGCCCAAATGCTTTCCAAATGGGGAGTGGGACAGAAAGGAAAAGATAATGGCGTATTACTTCTAATGGCGGTAAATCAACGGAAAATAGCCATTTCTACGGGTTACGGCGTGGAAGAAAGGCTTACAGACGCTCGTTCTCGCAGAATCATTCAAAATGACATCATTCCGCAATTTCGTAATGAAAATTATTATGCTGGCTTTGACCAAGGAACTACTGCGATAATGAATGTGCTTTCGGGAGCATTCACACAAGACAAAGAGAGTCAATCGACAGGATTTTCTGGGATTTTTCTCTTCTTTGCAGTTATTTTGGGAGTAATTATATTACTTTCCGTACTAAAAGGAAGAGGTAAAGGTAATGGAGGAGACCGCTTTGGTGGAGGGTTTGATTTGAGTGATTTTATCATTTTAACTAGTATGGGACGCTCCTCATCGGGAGGTTTTGGTGGCTTCGGAGGTGGAAGTAGCGGTGGTTTTGGAGGTTTCGGTGGCGGAATGGGAGGCGGAGGCGGAGCCAGCGGAAGTTGGTAAAGCAACTAAATCTTTCCACCATTTTAAGAAAATGTATACATAAAAATTACATTTAAAGAAAAATAATCCATATAAAATATATTTAATATAATTTTTTAACTTCTACGCAATCACTATAATAAAAGTTTTAGCGATTTCTGTTTCTTTTGTTTTCTATTTATTTTTTTACAATTACAACATTTTGATTTTTAGATACTTAAGTATGGTTCGTCTTTTTTCTATGTTAAACTAATTTTAAAAAAATATTTCAAATCAAAAAATATTCTATTTTTGATACAAAACATTCTATAATCTTTTATACACAAAAACTAAAAATATGAAGCAAATTATCAAAAATAGTCTGATAGGTCTTGGGATTTATCTGCTGGTAGGAACTATTTTTTACGGTTATCACGCTTATATGTTACCGTCTTTTTTGTTGGTAATGGCTATGATTTCTTTCTTCTCTTTTAGAAAAAAAGAAAGAAAAGAGGTACGTAATGGGCTTATTTGGATGAATGCTCCTATTTTAGCAATGCTTACTGTAACATCTTTATTTACAGATGGTTTTAGAGTAGTACTTCCTTATTTAATTTTCACTCCGCTTGTAGCTATATTGGTTTATTATATGATATTTCCTACAAAGAGATTGATTTTTATGACAGGAATTTTGGTTTTAGTTGCAGTTAGTTTACTTACTTTTAATGATATTTCAGGTATAACAGATTCTTTTGAAGGTTCTTACCAAATAGAAATGCTTTCTCGACTCATAATAAAAAATAAATAATCTTTTTTAAAAACAAGGACTTCGGGTTTTAGTCAAACTTGAAGTTCTTGTTTTAATCATAAAATCCTATAAATGAGCAAAATATATTACTTAAGCACTTGTGATACGTGCAAACGCATCTTAAAAGAATTAAACCCACCAAAAGATTTCGAACTGCAAGACATCAAAAAAAATCCTATTGATAAGCAAGAGTTGGATTTTCTGAAGAATCAAATCGGAAGCTACGAAAAATTGTTCAATAAGCGTTCGCAACTCTATAAGGAACGCAACCTCAAAGACCAAAATCTAACAGAAACTGATTATAAAAATTTGATTCTGGAACATTATACATTCCTAATACGTCCTATTATTGTGATAAATGATACAGTTTTTGCAGGAAACTCCCCCAAAACAATTACCGAAGCGAAGCTATTTTTAGCAGAATCACAGCACCAATAAGTTACAACCTCTAATATCGGCATTGTCAAACCTTCCTAACACTTCAAAAGAACCGTCTTCATAACATTTTCCCAAATCTTGCGTAGCGATAAAGCTACACGAATGTAAATTTGCTAAGTCAATGACATTTATGCCACCACTTTTTCCATTGGGGAGCAAACTCAAAGCATCATTCGTGTCTCGGATAAGAATTTTAAGCCACGGCACAGTTCTAAAAATCCCATTTCCAGAGGAATAACCTTGCGAAAGCAATTCCGTCATTCCGTATTCAGAATGAATTTGCGAAACGCCAAAGCCTTCACATAATATCTGATGTAACTCTTCTCGGATAAGTTCTTTTCGTTTGCCTTTCATTCCACCCGTTTCCATTACAATAGTATTTTTTAATGAAAATTGATACTTCTCCACCAAATCCAACAAAGCGAATGAAACTCCAAGAAGCAATACTTTTTGCCCATTTGTATCCAATTGGTGCAAAATACGAGCGAGTTTGTCCAAATCATACAAATAAAATCCGCTGTTAGGATTGTTGGTTTGCCGAATCAAATCTTCTACCATATAAATCAAAGAAGAACCTGTTCGCTCCAAATACGAAGGCAAAAGAGCTAAAATCACATATTCAGATGTTTTCCCGTAAAAAAAATCAAATCCTTTACGGAAACTTGTCTCATATACAGAAATATTCTTTACCAAATGTTGCGAAAAGCTCATTCCCGTAGTGCCACTACTCGTAAAAATTTGGGCTACGGACTGATTATCACTTTCACAATATATTTTTTTAGTTTTGAAAAATTCTATCGGAAGAAAAGGAATATCATTAACAGAACGCACATTGTTTGTTTTTTTTTTCAAATAAACGCAAAAATCGTTATACACCTTATTATATCGGAATTGATAATAAAAAACTTCCATCGCTACTGATTGAAAATCGGTTTCTGTTTTGATTGAAAATATGCGTTCTTCCAAGGTCATTCTATTGAAAAGTTGATATGAACTGCAAATATAATCAGTTTAGAGCAAAAACAAAACTGTCTGAAAAAGAAACCCTTCCAGACAGCCTTATAACTTATAAAAATAATAAATTACTATTGCAATGTAAAATTCACACGTGTTTTCACATCAACCGATGAACTTCCTATAATAGCTTCAAAATCACCATTTTCGGCAACCCAATCGTGTTTTGTAGCATCGAAGAACGAAAGAGCCGTTTTGTCAATCGTAAATGTTACGGTTTTGCTTTCGCCTGCTTTGAGATATACTTTTTCGAAGGCTTTTAATTCTTTGTAAGGACGTACTACGGACGATTCCACATCGCGAATATAGAGTTGTACTACTTCGGCTCCGTCGCGTTTTCCTGTGTTTTTTACCATTACCGAGAAAGTAATATTTTCGTCTTTGATCATTTTGGTTTTGTTGGCAGTTACTTTTCCGTATTCAAACGAAGTGTATGACAATCCGTGTCCGAATGCAAATAAAGGCTTGATGTTTTTAGTATCATGCCAACGGTAACCTACCAAAATGCTTTCGTTATAGGTCTCATTCTCAGCTCCTGGATATTCGCCCAAAGCGTGAGCCGAATTGTCTTCCAATTTCACAGGGAAGCTAAAAGGTAATTTCCCCGAAGGATTTACATCGCCTACCAAAATATCCGCTAATGCGTTGCCTGCTTCTGACCCTAAATACCAATTCTGAACAATGGCAGGAACTTCTTTTACCCACGGCATGGCTACGGCATTCCCCGAAATAAGCACTACGGCAAGGTTTTTATTGGCTTTTGCCAAAGCACTAATAACGGCATCTTGCCCATAAGGAAGCCCATAGGATTTGCGGTCGTTACCCTCGCAGTCTTGTCCGTCGTGTTTGTTAAGTCCACCTACGAAAATTACGTAATCGGCTGATTTGGCTACTTTTACAGCTTCGGCGATTAACTCAGTAGCTGACCGTTTTTCTATAATATTTTGTCCTGCACTTACACCGTCTTGGTCTTTGTAATCATCGCTGGCATAACCGCGAGCAAACACCACTTCGGCTTGATTACCGATGCGTCTTTTTAGTCCGTCCAAAGGCAAAATTTCGTGAACTGCTTTGAGCGAAGAACTTCCTCCACCTACGGTCATTACTTTGATGGCATTTTCGCCAATCACCGCAATTCGTTTTGCTTTTTGCAGATTGATAGGCAATACATTTTTGTCATTTTTAAGCAAAACGATACCTTCTTGTGCCACTTTACGAGCTACGGCAAAATGTTCAGGAGAAGCAAACGAACCAAACGGACGATTTGGATTCATATTGGTGCGGAATACCAAACGCAAAATATTGCGAACTTTTTCATTAACTACTTCTTCTTTAATTTCACCTGATTTTAATTTGGCAAGGAACGGCTGTGCCAGATAGTAATTATCATAAGCATTGGATTTGTTCTCGGTAAGCCCATCTGTCCAAGTTCCGAACTCCATATCCAATCCGTGAAGAGCAGCGTGGTCGGTATTATTTACACCTCCCCAATCGGAAACAACTGCCCCATCAAAACCCCATTCGCCACGAAGAATATCCACTAACAGATATTTGTTTTGGCTCGCCCATTGGTCTTTATATCGATTGTAAGCTCCCATAATTGTCCAAGTTTTCCCTTCCTGAACGGCAGCTTTAAAGGCAGGAAGATAAATTTCGTACAAAGCTCTGTCATCAACTTTCACATTGACTGTGTGGCGGTTTATTTCTTGATTATTAAGTGCATAATGCTTTACACAAGCAGCAACACCATTTTCTTGCACCCCGTGAATGTACGGAACTACCATTTTTGAAGCTAAATACGGGTCTTCGCCCATATATTCAAAATTGCGTCCGTTAAGGGGCGTTCGGTAAATATTCACACCAGGTCCCAGCAATACATTCTTATTGCGGTAACGAGCTTCCTCCCCGATGGCTCTTCCGTAAAGAAGGCTCATTTCGGGATTCCAAGTAGAAGCAAGGCAAGTAAGTGCAGGGAAAGCCGTACAATGGTCATTTGTCCAACCAGCTTGATTCCATTCGTCCCACAATACTTCGGGGCGGATACCGTGTGGTCCATCGGTCATCCAATTTTCAGGAATACCCAAGCGTGGTACTCCTGGCGAACTGAATTTCGATTGTGCGTGGCACATTGCCACTTTCTCTTCCAGCGTCATTCGTGAAAGTGCATCTTCTACACGAGCTTCAATGGGTTTGGAATTATCTAAATAAACAGGCAAATTCTGCTGTGCGGAAAGCGTCCCGACAGAGAGAAGTACTGTTGCTACAAAAATATTTTTCTTCATTATATTTTACTTTTAATATGTTTAACTGCTTTATTTCTTCGGATGAAGAAAAGATGAATACAAATTTAGCATAGAAGTCCTCGTAAAGTTTCTTGACGCTTCGACTTCGCTCAGCATGACAAATGTTCGTTTGTATAAACAAAATTCGGTGGCGTTATTTCAGTGAAATGAAACTTTTGGGACACTTCGTTTTCGCTTAGCAAGGCAAACGCTCTGTCAGTCTGAGCGAAGTCGAAG
>JAUNHN010000188.1 GCA_030523915.1 Capnocytophaga sp.
CGCCCACGGAAGTAACTTCACCTTGTTCGTCAAGCGACCATACCTTGTCCGAAGCATCCGTTAGCTGATAATCCGAACCCATAGGCAAAATTACTTGCGGAGCAATGTCTGTTTTTTCATCGGGTTTGCCGATGACTGTAATACGTCCGTTGGCGTCTTTTTAGTCAGAAAACATCAATTTCAAAGAACTTAATTGCAAAAATAATTACTTAATTGAAATACTTAGAAAGTATATTTTTATTTTCCTCTATTACTTTTGCTAATTTGAAAAGATTTAGTGTCCCGTCAGCATCTTTTGTCAATGGTTTTAACCGATTAATTTCGGGGTAATTATTATCTATTTCACTTACTTCAAACGCAGAAAAAATATCATTTTCTAAACTCAAAATTATCACAATGGATTTTGAAATATTATTATCTGGATACTCCAACCAATTCCAATCATTACCATTTTTTTTAAAAATAGCTATTTTATGAATTGTTTTTTCATCTCTTAATGCGTACTTTATAAAATAATATTGAGATAGGTTATATTCAATAGTTATTCTTGAATACAAAATAATTTCGCTTTTTTCTTTGGAATTATTTTCTGAAAGAAAATCGGAATGTCTTTTACTTAATAATCCTTCAGGAGCATTTGTATTTAAAACCTTGCTATAAATAGAATCTGATTGTCTTGCATTTATTTGATAATCGTAATAAGAAGCTTTTTTGAACTGAAAGGTAGCTATACTATTGATTTTCTTTCCGTTATATTTTTCCTGCGAATAAATAGAGTTAAATGCTAAAAATAGTGTTACTAAAAAAATCGTTTTCATAGGTTTATAAAATTGAATATTCATCTTTTATAGTTGTAAATATAGGGTCTTCTGTGTCAGACAATCTGTCCATTTCAACAGATAATTTATTAAAATCAAGTATATTATTTGTTGTAATTTTACTCTTCAGTGATTGTAAGTGATTTCCATCATAATCACCATTAATAATGGCATCTAAAACATTGGGTTTTAGTCTCATAACAGGTAAAGCGATGTTATTTACTTGACGAGTGTTGGTTTTGTACCAAATCCCGTCATATTGTTGCATCACAAAAACACCTGCTTGAGGTTTAGGAAAAGTTTCAGAGAAATAATACATTTTCAGAATTACTGTAGGACTGTCATCAATCTTAAACTCTATTTTGCTGATTAATTCAAGATAATTCTTCTGTTTATCCATTAATTTTATCTGGTTGTATTCCTCTTTTGTTTTTTCAGATACGTTATTGACTCCTCCCAAAGTATTTTTGATATCCCATTCACGACTAGAACACGACAAAATGGATTGTGCCAATTGCTCAGGAGTTTTGTTCTCCACTTGGGAAATATCCTTTAAAGTGGCAAAAATTTTTACATTTTCATACTTAAAGTAACTCATTTCTTCAATATTATACGAATATACTCGGTTATTGTATTCTTGCGAATACACAATTTGTACTAATATAAATAATAAAATAAGTACACGGTTTTGATTTTTCTTCATTGTATTATATATTTTGATTTTCTTCTTCTTCAGTGCGACATCTTTCGGCTATAAACTTACTTATTCTATTGATAATAAAAAAAATAATTATAAATCGAAATAGGTGTAATCTTCTTTTTACATAACCACTGGCAGGAAAACGATTTTCTTCTTCATCAGAAACATAAGCATAGGTCGCTCCCTTTTTGTACCAAATGTATTTTTCATAACATTCTTTGTCTTCATTTTTTTCTCCTAAAATATCTGATACAGTACTTTTGGAACCGAATACAGCATCAGAATAACTTCCAATTTCTATTCGAGTTTCATAGTCATCTAATTCTTTTGAGTATCCTGTTATATCCCCACTTTCAATACCTTTATGCTGGTATATATCTATTGAATCAATACATACATACTTTTTTGTATATTTTGATGTATTTATGAGAATATCTGAATGTTGTACTATATCTAAAACTCCTGCTAATTGAGGTAGTCCAAACATTCCTATAAGAATAAAAGTCAAAAAATACAAAATGCCACTTATCCTAAAAAAAATATATTTCATAAATTATTTATCTTTAAAAAAATCTACTTTATCCGTTATATTCCAAGTCTTATCCACATCAACTAATTCAAATTCGAACACTCCTTTCGATTTTATTTTAGCTTTGACTCCCAATATAACTGGGTCAAGATACACTCCTCCCTCCAATTTTTGTGTTGTAAAATTGTATTTAATTCTTCCAGAGGCACAAGCCTCTCCAAAGCCACTTACATAGAATTCTACATATTCTTTTCCAGCTAATAACTCTGCTTTAAGGCCTATTTCTAAACAACCTTTTAACGCCCCTTCTAAAAACATTTCATCTTTAACCAATTGTTTAGTTTCGGCTATGGTTCGTCTTGTTCCACCACCCGTTATTATGAAGTCAATTTTTGGGTTTAGATACATACCTACTTTTGACACATCTTTTATATTCAAAATTTTTAAAATAGCAGGATAACCCAAAATCTCACCATTAACACCAAAGCCCCCATTTACACTACCTTCCAAAACTTCAAAATAATGACGTGATTTTTCATTTTCTTCGTTAAAAAATTCCCCTTTAATTTTTATGGGGTTTATTTCTATTTTTTTAAACTTATCTTTCCCGAGAAACACAGCAATTTTATCCATTGTTTTTTGCAATCGAATAAGTACATCATTATTTAGCTTTTCAAATGTATGATTTACTGCAGGAGGCATAAAACTTGCATCGTGTCTATCTTCTTTCACCCACTCAACATTTACTTTTTTGTATTCCCCTGCTATTGGGTTGCCTGTACGAGCTTGAACTTCTATTTTGCCCTTATTTTCATCGTTATAGCGTATAGTTCTACTTAATGAAAGTTTGTCGTACTTTAAATTTGTCCCGTTAAAAATCCATTCAATATGGTTCGTAGGTATCTCATCGTCAGTCACTTTGGGGGTTATATCTATTTGAAATTCCGTAGAACGAGAATCATTCTCTTTACCTGTTTTGTGAACATAATACAGCGTTTCTCCACTTTTGGCTACTCGATTTTTGTTTTTATTGTCAATAGCTTTTAACTCATTATAATCAAACTTTTTAACTTCTTTTTCAATAAAAATTTCCACTTTGGAGTTACCCTCTATTTCTGTCTGTGCTTCAAGGCTTAAAGAGGTCGCAATATCGGATTCTTTTTTAGTAAAATCAAATATTTTCCGTTGCTCTTGTTTTGTGTTTTTGAATACGATTCAAGTATTTTTTTGTCAGCTCCACGCTCATAAAGCGTCCAATTTATAGCGGTTGAATCAGGCAAATCTCCCATCACAAAACGCTCATATTTACGACGTTTGTAAGGCATTTTCAGAATATCTCCATCATAATATTTTTTGTTATTATGTGCAATATAATAAGGCTCATTGCTTTTCGTATCCTTTTTATTATC
>JAUNHN010000189.1 GCA_030523915.1 Capnocytophaga sp.
ATTTCTTGATTGTTCATTTTTTTAATTATGAATTGTGAATTATGAATGATTCTTAATATTTATTTTTATATTTTATTCCATTGAATAAAAAGTTAATTTTCCTTTCCTTTTGTTTTTCTAATATCCATAGCCTTTGCAAGTTTATTAATTTCCGAATTATTATCTCTTTGTTCGTTTATAAGATTTCTAAATCCGTCTTTATCTTCTGTTTTAGCATTTTTATATAATTCTTTAATATGTTCAGAGTTGGATAATAAACATTGAACAAAATTAGAATTTGATAAAAATTCATTTCTTAAAACCTTTCTGAAAATATCTTCTTTGTTTTTTAAAATATCATAATCAATAAAATATGGTAAAAATTTATTAGCCAACTCTACTGATAATTCTATTTTTGAATTTATTATTCTGTCAAAGATGTTTTTAAATAAATTTACGACAGAAATAGAAGAATTATTAGAATTATAAATTTCTAAAATCTTCCACCATTGTTCACCAATTAAACTTCCTTGCTCCAATAATTCAATGAATTTTCTTTCGAAAACATCTAAAGATTGCTGTGTTAGGCTTGATAATTCTAAGTATTCAAAAAATTTAAAATGTACATCATCTCCATTACTATCAAACACAGTTTCATAACCATCTTCGTCGAAATTAGAAAATTCCTCATTAAAAACAGATATTACCGTTTGAGAGACTCTTAACTCCTTATTTTCAAAACAATCACATAAAAACTCATCATCTAAATTGTAAATATCTAACTTATATTTCTCTATTTTCCATTTATTGAGTTCTTTTAATAAAGTATCATCTTCTATTTTTAAAGCATTTTTAATATCTGAATACCTGTCAATCAAGTTAATAACATTTGCCTTTTTATCCGAATCATCCATTTCGAACATTTGTAAAATTATTTGTCTAAATAGAGCATTATTTCTAAAATACTCTGAAAGCAACAGTAAGTCTCCATAGTTGATATAATTCAAAATTGAATTAGCTATTGCATCAGCTTTTTCTGAATCTTCCGTTTTTAAAACTGTATTGAAATAACTTGTATAAGATGAATTATATGTAATGCCTCTTGCAACTCTCATTGCAATCAATTCATTGATAATTGGTAATTTGGATGATGAATTATTATACCATAAATTATAAATCTCATTATCTGACAGTAAGTCTTTTAACGCTCCACTTTTTTGAGAAATTTCTTTTATTTTTATTAGAGTATCATTTGCTGATTGGATATTGTTTGGATTAACAAAAGTTTTTAAACTTGTTTTTAATTTTTCTCTATATCCTTTGAAATCATAGTTTTTAGGTAAATATTCTGTATTTGTTAATTCTAAAATTTCTTCAATATCTAATTCAGACAAATACTTATCTAATAACTTGTAATCTACTGTAAAATTATATTTTTCATAACTTTCTCCAGCATATTCAATTAATTTTATATAATTTGCTCCAGAGATATTCTTTCTGGTCAAATTTTCTAAAACTCTTTGTTCAGATAATTTTTCTATTAAATCATCAATTAAAATAATAAATTGTTCAATATTAGTATCATTTATCAATTTAAAATTGTTATCTAATATTTTTTGCAAATACCTATCATCAGAAATATTTTTTATCAACGAAATCTGCCAATCATTTATTTTGATTTCATCATTTTTAAGTTCTAAATTAACAACTTTGTCATAGAATAATTTCCAAGTTTGGTTAATGAATGACTTTGATAAATTAGTATCTTTGTCCAAAGAATCTAATGTCAAAATCGGATTTTCAAATGAATCAATATCTACCATCGTAGAATAAAATATTGAATCCACAAAATCAGAATTACAAATTTCATTAAATCTTTGCACATCATTTTTGAGCATTGAGTCCCTTAGCTCTTGTGTATAAATCAATTCCAATGCTTTTCCTACTTCAATATGATAAATAATTGCTGTAAGTTGTTTAGCGTATTCTTTGTCATTTGAATAAATATAATAGAGTCCTCCTAACAATTCTTTATAGTTGGAAACAGCTTTTAAAGGGTCGGCTAAAATGTCATCTTTTTTAAGAATAAAAATCGCTATATATCGCTCTTTGTATTCTTCATCCAAAAGTTTTATCGTAAGTACTTCGTTGATAAATGAAATGATTTCACGAGGTGTAATTCTTCTATTCAAGAACTCATATACTTGAATCACAAGTTTCATTTCCTCCTCATTATATTCAAAAAATGCTTTTTTCCATTGTTCTTCAAAAAACTTTTTCCAATCAGACATTATAGGTTTTGTAACTCTGAATACAATATCAAAGGTTTTATTGACATAATCTTCTCCAAAGCTTTTATATTCTTTTCTATCTCCTTTTTCCTCCTTGTTTAGGTCTTTAAAAGCATTCTGGATATGTTCTCTATCAAAAGGGATAATGACTTTGATATTTTTATAACTTTTCTCTGCAAAAAATATATGAATTGAAGACCAAATACTAAGAATATGTTTCTTTGGTAACCTATCAAAATTATCAAAAACAATGACTATTTGCTTTTTCAAATCATCATTTATCTCTTGCATCCAATTTTGAAATTCTCTTACAGATGGCTCGCTTTCAGATATGGTTTCTATTTTTGTTTCTTCTTTTTGTTTATTGGAATAAATTTGGGATGATTCCCCTAATGCAATACAAAATGATTTCCAAAAACCATTTTTATAGTACCAATTTTTAACCAAATTCCTAAGGTAAATAAGAAAAAGGATAATTATTGGAAAAGCAACAATTATTATTTTCCAAAACCAAGGCACTAATTCTAGAAAATTAGGTTTTAGACCTTTAAGAGTATTTATTGTAGGGACATAAACTAATGAAAACAAAGTAAATATAATACCAATACTCAAATATGGAATATTAATAGTTTTTGTTTCCTTAGATTTAGATAGAAGGATTTTTAACTTATTATCCCAACTTTTTTTGTTATTTACTAAATCTCTTTTTACGAATTCAGTTAGTTCAATAAGAATAGATTTTCTCTGTTCATCTTCCTGATGTCCCCAAACATCATATACAAAAAACTTGTGCGTATTTTCAAGTTTCTTTTCTATTAGTTTCACTAAGTTACTCTTACCAGAACCCCATTCTCCATCAATGCCAATGATTTTAAAATCAGACTCATTGATAATTTTACTGCTTATAATAGTTGCAATATTTTCTTGTGATTTGTTTGAAAATAAATCTTCTCCTATTGGTTGATTTTTTATAAAAGAATATTTAATATTATTTCTGCTCATAACTTGTTTCTTAAACTACTACATTTTCATAACTCACAACTAACCTTACCCCACAAAAAGATACTCTTTCAGTTCATCTACGATGTTGTCTAATTGATTTTTGAAAACTTTATTTATCTTTTCGTAGCCGCCTTCGTTTTTGAAAGCTCCTGTGTTAAAATCTTCTG
>JAUNHN010000190.1 GCA_030523915.1 Capnocytophaga sp.
CCAGCGAATTGCCACGCATCAAAGGCGATTTAAAAGAATTGGAAAAATTAACGCAAAATGTTATTTAGACAGACACGCGGTGTCTTTTGATATTTTTTTGATGTTAAAAATATGCCGTTTGTAGGGGCTAATCGCAATTAGCCCAATAAAATTCGTTAATACACATTAGGGCGTATTCAATACGCCCCTACGGATTGCGTTTAAAATCCGTGTCTTTCAATATTTTGACACATTGTGTCTTTCATTATTTTTATTAACTTTGTAAAATAATCGCCAGCGGTGGCTCACCGTCAATTTTATGAATGATTTAGATTTTACATTTTACTGCACGGTAACATTCTTTTCTCACAAAAGAAAAACCGCTCCTTATCTAAATTCTGGCACTTACCGACCGCATTTTATGGTAAAGGGCGAGAGTGAGTATTTGGGTGTGCAATTCATTGACGGAGAAGATGTTATCTTTGATAAACCCATAAAATGCAATGCCTTGCCGATGTATTCCAAAGTGGATTATTCAGCGTTGCAGAAAGGCGTTTCGTTTTTTATAATGGAAGGTGCGAATATCGTGGGCGAAGGCGTGATAGACGAGATTTTTTGGCATAAATATCCATAAAAGCACACACCGAACGCACAGCGGACACACTGTGTCTTTTGATATTTTTTGATACGGCAAGAACATCGCCAAAGTTTGGAACTTTGGCGATGTTAAAGAAACACCGTGTCTTTCAATATTTTTATTAACTTTGTAAAATAAACCGTCAGCGGTGGCTTGCCGCCTTTGTAAATAAATAGGAAATATTATGAGTAAAACCGAAGAAATTTTAGCCAAAATAGACAAAGAAAGCTCTAAAATGCGGGGCAAAAGCAAAACGAAAATGACCGATGAAGAGTTTCGCCATTTCGTTACTGAGCAATGGGCGTTAATGGACGATGACAAATACCAAATGCGTGATTCTGTGTATGTTGTTGGGCGTATGATGAATGAATCCGTTTGGACGAAAAATCCGCAAATGCTGTTAAAATGGATTGCCGAAGACAGAAAAATCACCAATTTTTTCAACCACACGCCACAGCAAAAATACAATTATTATGCGTCATTTTTTACAGACGGCAAGTTTTACCAAGAAGGTTTGGCATTCTTTGAAAATGAGCAACATAGCACAAAAAACCAAAGCGAAACCGCTGAATTTATCGCTTATTTTCAAGGCTTAATTGATGGCTCGGTGGCATTGGACAATAATTTTGATGACGATTTTGACGATGGTGTAATGCCGACCATTGAATTAAAAGCGTGGCAGGAATTTTTTGGCGAAGAAGAATCGCAATTTGGCTATACGATTTTGGACAAATATGGTGATGAAAGCGAAAAAGAAAATCAAAAACACAAAAAAACCTTACAATTTTTGCAAGAAAATCAATCTTTGATTTTAGAAAATATCCTTGGCGAATTGTTAAAAATCTATCCAAACTGGCAAAAGAGATACGATTTTTCTGCCGAAGACAAACAAGACTTTATGCCTGATGTGGTTGATATTCAAGGATTTGCCGAATTGCTTTCGCCATTATGTATTTATGTGCATTCGTTGTATAAAGACGGAGCGGCGATTTGGGGTGTAGAATTTTATTGTCCGTGGGATACAGAACACGCTGTGGGCGTGCTACTTAGCCAAGATAAAGTGTTAAAAATCGGCGATGCCCAAACCGCATTTAATCCCTAATTTTTAAGCGAATTTGGTAACATCAGTAGAAAAGGCAGGGCTTTGGCGTAGTCCAATTCGGTGTATTCCAATCCCAATTGGCGAATGTTGGCGTAATAGGTGGCGTGATGCTGGTAATACATTTTTTCACTTTGGATAAACCACGCTTTTTCGCCCAATTTCTGAGCCAAAAACCATTTTTCGAGCAGTCGTGCTGTGCGTCCGTTGCCGTCATTCCACGGATGAATTTTCACAAAAACCAAATGAATGCACGAAGCAAAATAAAACACCTCCTCAATACGCAAATCGGTATTTAGCAAAACGGCAATGTCGCTAAAAAATTTATTCATCTCATTTTCAACTTGATATGGCGAAGTGGCGACATACTCAATCCGTCCGTCTTCGGTGGTTACATACATATTTTGGGTGCGAAATTTGCCTTGCCAATGTTCCGAAACGAGGTGTTTGCTGAGCAATTTATGAGCCTGAGAAACGCTTTCTTGGTGGAGCGTATTGCTTTTGGCAAAGGTGTAAGCGTTGTAGAGGTCGTCAATTTTTTTGGTGTAGTCGGGCAGAAATTCAAGTCCAAATCTTTTGTGTTTGATGTAGCTGTCCAAATCTATTTTTTCGCCCTCTATTTTACTGCTAAATACCGAAGAAACAGACACATAGAAGCTAAATGTATCGGTTGAAATTTCGGCATCTTGCAAGGCATCAAAATCCGTTTGCAAGGATTTCGGCACTTGGTTCAGATACGAATCAAGAAGCTCTGTGGGGATTATTTTCAGTTGAGGTTTCATATAAAATTAGGGCTTTTTTGCTGTCTAAAAATCGGAAATTTCGCACAAAAGTACAATAAAAATCCGATTGACAAAAACCGCTTTATTTTTACAATTCGGCATTATCTAATTTATTACAAAATTCGTGTAAATTTGTGCCATTCGTGGTTTGTTTTTAACCACACACGAGGCTAAAAGCCGAACTGTACGAAGTAAAATATTCACGAATTTACACAAATATTTATTTTTAATTCAAAAAATTATCCAAAAAATTATCGTACTTTTGCTTTATTAGACGAGGAAAAAATGCAAAAATCCAAACTTAGAACCCTATACAAACAAAAACGCCAACAATTATCCGATAATGAAGTGGCGTTACTTTCGCAAGAGATTGTCAATCAGCTGATTGGCTCTTTTGATTGGGCAAGTTTTCAGTCTGTGCATTGTTTTTTGCCCATTGCTGCGAAAAAAGAAGTGGATTTGTGGTTGTTTATCCGTTGGACATTTTCCGAAATGGAGCATTTATCGCTGTTTGTACCAAAAATGCACGGCGATACGCTGACAAATCATCGCTTAACCCCCAATACCCCGTTAGAACGCAACGCTTGGGGCATTTTAGAGCCAAAAGACGATGAAATTTCGCCACAGAATGTGTGTTTTGATGCGGTGATTACGCCCCTTTTGTACTGCGATGATAAGGGCAATCGCATTGGCTATGGCAAGGGGTTTTATGACCGATTTTTTAGCGAAATTAACCCCACAACACTTAAAATCGGCGTGAATTTCTTTGCCCCCAACGAGCCGATTGACGATGTTTTTACCAGCGATATACCGCTCAATTATTTGGTAACACCAAGTGGGGTGATTGAATTTGGGCGGTAG
>JAUNHN010000023.1:0-2484 GCA_030523915.1 Capnocytophaga sp.
TATTACTTCGGGAAGAAGCCTCATATTATCCGAAAAAATCGAAATTCGGTAGCGGTACTTAGTGGAAATGAAACTCCAGAAGAACTTTTAGGCTTAGGGAAAGATATTTTTCAATATTTTGGGCTGGGTTGCCGAAGTATTTCGAAAATATTCATTCCTCAGAACTACGATTTGGATATTTTTTTCAAAGCTATTTTTCCTTTCAATGACATTATTAACATTCAGAAATACGCCAATAATTATGATTATAACAAAGCGGTGTATTTGATGAGTTTGTTCAAACTTCGTGAAAATGGATTTCTCATCTTGAAAGAAGAAGAGAGCTACGCCTCACCTATCGCAACACTTTTTTACGAATATTATACCGATTATAAAACATTGAAAAACAAATTATTATCCGATTCAGAAAAAATTCAATGTATCGTTTCCAAAGGCTTTATAGAAAATGAAATTCCTTTCGGAAAAACACAAGAACCACAACTGTGGGATTACGCTGATAATATTGATACTGTTACATTTCTAACAAAATTATAAATAAAAAACAATCCTATATTTTAGGTTCTAAAAAATATTTTCGGAATTTTGCATAATCTTAATCATAGGCTATTTTAAGCATCATCTATAAAAATCACAATGATATGAAAAAACACAATTTTAGTGCAGGACCTTCCATACTTCCGCAAGTTGTTTTCGAGAAAAGTGCCCAAGCTGTTCTTAATTTTGAAAATACGGGATTATCTATTTTAGAAATTTCACACCGAAGCTCTCAATTTTTGGAAGTTATCGAAAAAGCTCGTACACTTGCGTTAGAATTGGCAGGTTTGGACGATTCATACGAAGCGTTATACCTGCAAGGTGGTGCCAGCACCCAATTTTTGGCTATCCCATATAATTTATTAGAAAAAAAAGGAGCTTACATTGATACGGGAACTTGGGCCGATAAAGCCATAAAAGAAGCAAAACTTTTCGGGCAAGTAGATGTCATTGCCTCATCAAAAGAAAATGGCTACAAACATATCCCAAAAGCATTACCTTTGCACAACGATGCTGATTATCTGCACATTACTACTAACAATACGATTTACGGAACGGAATATCATTTCATTCCACAAACAGATGTTCCATTAATTGCCGATATGAGTTCTGATATTTTTTCAAAAGAAATGGATTACTCCAAATTTAGCTTAATATACGCAGGTTCTCAAAAAAATCTGGGTGCTTCGGGGTCTACTTTGGTAATCATCAAAAAAGATATTCTCGGCAAAGTAAGCCGAAAAATCCCTTCTATTTTGGATTATCAAATACAGATTAAAAACGAAAGTATGTTCAACACTCCATCTACTTTTGCGGTGTATATCAACATGTTAGTTTTGGAATGGATTAAAGAAAAGGGAGGCATCAAACAAATCGAAAAGCTCAATAGAGCCAAAGCAGAACTACTTTATAATGAGATAGACCGCAACCCATTAGTGATAGGCTACGCCGAAAAAGAAGACCGCTCACTGATGAATGTCGTGTTCAACCTCAAGGACGAGTCTACCGAAAAGTTATTCGATTCGCTTTGGAAAGCTGCCGATATTAGCGGACTGAAAGGACATAGAAGCGTAGGGGGATACCGAGCTTCTATCTATAACGCAATGCCTATCGAAAGCGTACAAGTTCTGGTAGATGTCCTAAAAGAATTGGAAAGAAGGGCTTAATTTATTTGATTTTCTTCAAAAAATCAATCCAAAATATAACAACATAATAGCTATGAGGTACGTATTATTCCTATGTGTCTTGTTTTTCTTTTCGTGTTCATCCAAAAAAGAAACTGAAACAGAAACAATAACTTACACCGATTTCGTAAACCCTTTAATGGGAACAGATTCTAAGTTTGAACTTTCCAACGGAAATACCTATCCAGCCATTGCCCTGCCTTGGGGAATGAACTTTTGGACACCTCAAACCAACAAAATGGGCGACGGCTGGGCATACCAATACCAAGCCAATAAAATCCGTGGATTCAAACAAACTCATCAGCCAAGTCCATGGATTAATGACTACGGAGCTTTTGCCCTAATGCCTATTACTGGCAAACTCAAAATCGAAGAAGAAGAACGAGCTTCATGGTTTTCGCACAAAACTGAAATCTCCAAACCTCACTATTATAAAGTATATTTAGCTGATTATGATACTACTGTGGAAATCACACCTACTGAAAGAGCAGCTCAATTTCAGTTTACATTTCCAAAATCAGACAAGTCTTACATACTTTTAGATGCTTATTTCAAAGGTTCAATGGTAAAAATTTTACCAAAAGAACGCAAAATCATCGGGTATGCACGTAATAATAGTGGTGGTGTTCCTGAGAATTTCCATAACTATTTCGTTTTGCAATTCGACAAGGATTTCGAGAATTACAGCACTTGGGGCAACGGCTGGAAACTTATAGAAAATACTGAAAATCAAGGTGAACATATTGGAGCTGTAATCGGGTTTTCT
>JAUNHN010000023.1:2494-23441 GCA_030523915.1 Capnocytophaga sp.
CAAAAAAATGAAAAAATAAATGTAAAAGTAGCTTCTTCGTTCATCAGTTTTGAACAAGCTGAACTTAATCTCAAAAACGAAATCGGAACAGACACATTTGAGCAAACAAAAGCTAAAGCTCTCAATATCTGGGAAAAAGAACTTTCGCGAATTACCATAGAAGACGCCAATATAGATAATATTCGTACGTTTTATTCTTGTTTATATCGAGTTTTACTTTTCCCAAGAACGTTTTATGAAATTGATAAACACAGAGAAATTGTACATTACAGCCCTTATAATGGAAAAATAGAAAAAGGATATATGTTTACCGACAATGGATTTTGGGATACGTTCCGTGCTGTATTTCCATTCTTTAACTTGATGTATCCTGAGATGAACAAGAAATTTATGAAAGGCTTGGTAAACACGTACTTAGAGTCGGGATGGTTACCTGAGTGGGCAAGCCCTGGACATCGCAATTGTATGATTGGGTCGAACTCGGCTCCTATTATCGTCGATGCTTTTCTGAAAGGAAATATAGCTGAAGAAGATGCTAAAATTCTGCTCGAAGCGATGCTCAAAAACGCTACTCAGGATAAAGGCAGACCTGTAAAATCCGTAGGACGTGAAGGTGTAGATTATTATAACCGCTTGGGATATATCCCTTATGATGTGGGAATTAACGAAAATGTAGCCCGTACATTAGAGTATGCTTATGCTGATTTTGCCATAGCCCAAATGGCTGAAAAAATGGGAAGAAAATACATCGTAGAGGAATATAAGAAAAAAGCACTTAATTACAGAAATGTATTCGATAAGGAAACGGGCTGGATGCGAGGCAAAAACGCAAATGGTACTTTCCAAAGTCCGTTTAATCCGCTGAAATGGGGCGATGCCTTTACCGAAGGAAATAGCCTACATTACACTTGGTCAGTATTCCACGATATTGAAGGACTTATTGAACTTATGGGCGGAAAAGACAAATTTGAACAAAAATTAGATGAAGTTTTTGAAATGCCTCCTCTTTTTGACGATTCCTACTACGGATTTACGATACACGAAATCAGAGAGATGCAAATTACAGATATGGGAAATTATGCTCACGGCAATCAGCCTATTCAACATATGATTTACCTATATAATTATGTAGGTAAACCCGAAAAAGTACACGAAAAACTACATCACGTGATGACCAAACTCTACTCTCCCACCCCCGACGGTTATTGTGGAGATGAAGATAATGGACAAACCTCGGCTTGGTATGTTTTTTCTGCTTTGGGGTTTTATCCTGTAACTCCTGCCACAGATTATTATATTTTAGGAAGCCCTCTTTTTGAAAAAGCTACATTGCACTTGCCTAATAATAAAACTTTTATTATTCAAAAAAATCAAAATGCAAACAAAGAAAATGATGCTACATACAGCCGAAATGTAAAACTCAATGAAAAAAAATGGGATAGCTTCAAAATACCATACAAAGCCTTCCAAGATAACGGCTCTTTAAAATTTAATTAACAAAAAAACATGCTAAATTTTCATTTTTAAAAGTGAAATTTGATTGTATTTTTGATTTTATACAGCTATGTATTTGGATTTTTTGAAATTCAACTTTTAACTTTCAACTTTTTATCTATCTTTGCAAAAACTTTAGACAAAGTCAATGACAGAAAATGTAATCACCCCATACAAAGGCTCTTCCGAAGGGAAGAAAAAGCAAGTAGCCCAAATGTTTGATGCTATATCAGGCACTTACGATGGGCTGAATCGAGTAATATCGTGGGGTTCGGACATTAAATGGCGGAAATTTGTAGTCGAAAAAGTAGCTGAAATCCAACCTAAAAAGGTACTTGATGTAGCCACAGGCACGGGAGATTTAGCGATTGCCTTAACCGAAATTAAGGACGTAAATGTCGTAGGGTTAGACATTTCCGAAGGAATGCTTTCTGTTGGAAGAGAAAAAATTCAAAAGAAAAACCTTTCCAATCGTATCGAATTAATACATGGCGATAGTGAGAATTTACCTTTTGCGGACAATCATTTTGATGCGGTAACAGTCGCTTTTGGAGTTCGGAATTTTGAAAATTTGGAAAAAGGACTTTCAGAAATCTATCGGGTTATTCGCCCTGGGGGGCGTTTAGTAGTTTTAGAAACTTCTATTCCTGAAAAATTTCCCTTCCGACAAGGATATTTTGCCTACACGAAGTTTATTATGCCTATTATAGGCAAAATCTTCTCGAAAGACCGTTCTGCCTATACGTATCTGTCAAAATCGGCTTCGGCTTTTCCGTATGGGAAGAAATTTAAAAATATTTTGGACAAAATCGGGTATCACAACACCAAATATTATCCCAAAACTTTGGGCGGTGTTGCTACCATTTATATAGGAAACAAAGCAAAAACTCTTTAAAATGAAAAAAATAGATATATTTTGTTTATTATTTCTTGTTTTTACGGGTATTTTTACCGTTTCAGGACAACGAAAACATCCTCTTTTGAATTTAGAACATTTTGATGAAAAACCTTTACAATGGGGTTATTATTTCGGGTCAAATACGTTTGATTTCAAATTTGATTACGAAAATTTGGATTATGGAACCACAAATATACGTGAGATTCGTACAGACAAAAACTGGGGCTTTAATGTAGGGCTTTCGGGTTCAATGCGATTATTCAATTATTTAGATTTACGGATAGAACCAGGCTTGGTTTACAACAAGCGGGACTTATATTTCCCTGGAATGGATGAAAAAAGGGATTACTTCCGAGAGGTAAAATCAACTTATATTTATATTCCGCTGCTTTTGAAATTCAGTTCAGACAGATGGTATAATGTCAAACCATATCTTACAGCTGGAGGGTCAATGGCTATTAACCTAAGCGGAAATTATAACCTAAACATAGATAATTCCGAACAAGTGTTTCGTACACAACGAAGTGTTTTCTTTTATGAATTGGGAATTGGGATAGATTTTTACACGCCTTATTTTCGTTTTTCACCATCTATAAGAGGTTTATTTTCAATCAATAACGAGCTTATCCCTGACAAGGATATTAATAGTCCTTGGACAAGTAACCTCAACAAAATAAAATCACGAGGATTTCTAATCAACCTCACTTTTGAATAATATTTTGAAAAACAAAAAATAACGATGAAAAAGTTAATCACCTTTATACTTATTTTGAGTGCCTACACAGGTTTTTCTCAAAATTACAAATATCCGATGGCGAGTCCACGTCAAATGATTTCACAACAGTTTTCAGTAACAAAAATTTCTGTAGACTATGGTCGGCCAAGCGTTCGTGGACGTAAAATTTTCGGAGAATTAGTTCCTTATGGGAAAATTTGGCGTGTGGGAGCTAATGAAGCTACCAATATTACTTTTGAACAAAGCGTACTTTTCGGTGGAAAACCTACCAAAATAGGACGATACGCTATCTTTATCACTCCCGAAGAAAAGGAATGGACAGTAGCCCTAAACTATGATGCCGATGCGTGGGGAGCTTATAGCTACGACCCTAACGAAAATGCCATTGAGGTAAAATTACCTGTACAAACCTTGAAAGAATTACAAGAATCTTTGGAAATTTCTTTCGAAGGAATCAACGAAACCAAAGTTAATTTAATCATCAAATGGGAATATAGTAAAATTGAAATCCCCATTGAAGTAGATAAATCTGAAAATATCAACAAAATCATCGAATATTTAAAAGAAATCAAGCAAGTTGAGCGTGATATGGAAGTTTAAATATATGATACATAAAAAAAACAACCTTATTTGGTTGTTTTTTTTTATGTTAATAACTCCTCAACACAATTTCGTGTATTTTCTCCAAAGTAATATTTTGACGTTCGCCTATGGGTGAAAATCCACGTTCCTCGAAGCGTTTTACGATAATTGTTGCCGTATTTTCGATGTTTTCAGTTGTGTTTTCGCTGATTTTGGTTTTCATTCCCACCGAATGGAAAAATTCTTCTAATTTTTCAATCGCTTCCGCAGCTACTTGCGTGTCTTCGCCCGAAAGTTTAAACACATTTCTGCCCAATTGAGCTAATTTTTCTTTCTTAGTGTCGAATAGTACGCGGTACAAATTCGGTGCTATAATAGCCAAAGTTCGTGCGTGGTCGATGCCGTAAAGTGCCGTAAGTTCGTGTCCGATGAAGTGCGTAGCCCAATCGGTTGGAACGCCCTTAGACAACAAGCCGTTCAGAGCCATCGTACAGCTCCACATAAAATTCGATGCCAAGTGATAATCTGCTGGATTTTCGGTAACTTTTGCCCCGATTTCTACCAAAGTCTGTAATACCGATTCGGCAATTTTATCCTGCAAAATAGCTCCGTGTGAGTAGGTTACGTATTGTTCTAACACGTGCGTAAATGCGTCAATTACACCGTTTTGCAGTTGCCTTTTCGGTAAGGAAACGATAACGGTAGGGTCGCAAAACGAAAATTTTGGAAAAGTAACCCCCGAGCCAAACGACAGCTTTTCGTTGGTTTCCGTGCGAGTGATTACCGCCCCAGAATTCATTTCGCTTCCTGTGGCAGGAAGGGTCAGCACCACGCCAAAGGGCAATGCTTCGGTTGGGCGGTGTTTGCGGTAAAAAATATCCAACGGGTGGCCCTGATAAACCGATGCTGTAATCACAAATTTAGCCCCATCGATGACCGAACCTCCGCCCACAGCCAAAACAAAACCGATATGTTCACGGCGAACCACCTCTACTGCTTTGCACAAGGTTTCAAACGTAGGATTTGCCTCTACGCCACCAAATTCGACAATGTCAAAACCGCTCAAATTTGAGGTAACAGCCTCATAAACACCATTTTTAAAGATGCTTCCGCCGCCGTAAAGTAGTAAGATTTTCACGCCTTTCGGAAGTTCTTTTGCGATGTTTTGCAGTTGATTTTTCCCAAAAATAATTTTTGTTGGGTTATATAATTCAAAGTTTAGCATATTTTTTATTTTACGAAACTGCTTTTGTTGTATACCTTTAAATTTCCTGAGAAATTTGTATTTGCAAAAGCATTTTTAATTTGATTTATTTTTGCGAATATAGGTCTCGAACGTAAAAGAATACAGATGCTTTTCGTCTTTTTCTACGTTTTCGGAATAAATTAATGTCCAATCTTCGGCAGGAATTTTCGGAAAAAAAGCATCGGCATCTTCAAAAGAAGCGTGTACCCTTGTCAGCTCGATTTTATCCGCCAAAGGCAACGCCAAATGATAGATTTCGCCACCGCCAATTACAAACGGATTTTCGTCTAACGTATAGGCTTGGGCTATGGCTTTTTCGAGCGTATCGACTACGATACATCCCTGAGCCTCATAGTCTTTCTGCCTTGTAATGACGATGTGCGTACGGTTGGGAAGCAATGCAGGAAAAGTCTCAAACGTTTTACGTCCCATAATAATGCAATGCCCCGAGGTAAGCTGTTTAAACCGTTTGAAATCTTTAGGTAAATGCCACGGCAAATCGCCTTTTTTGCCCAAAGCATCGTTCTGAGAAGCCGCCGCAATGAGTGTTATCATAGCCTTTGTTTGTTTTGTTCAGAAGTATTGTTTTGTTCTTTTAATAGCTCTTTTTCAGCATTTTCCTTTTGTTTTTGAAATTCTTTTTCGATAGCTACTTCCATTTTTAGAATTTTCTTTTGCTGTAATTCCACCAAACGTTCTCGCTGTTTCCGTTCCCAATTTCTTCCCATAAATGGATTGATTATGAACACATTAATAACGTGCAACAAAAAAAGAAATGTCCAAATCATAATGCCCCATATATACCAATTATAAGCAATCCCATAATCTAAAATACGGTTGATTATATACATAAAAATACATCCCAAAATGAATACAAAAAAGTGGAATGTAAGCATTCGTTTTTGCTTTATACGTTTTTGTGCTTCCTCAAAAAGTACATACTGATTTGTGTCGATTTTATTATTTTCTGCCATAATTTATTGATGATTTTAAACTCCAACAGTACAATTTTTATTATTATACACAAATTTTTTTAATTTTCATTTTCAAATTCTTGTAAAATAGTATAAACCAAATGCGTAGGAAGCCCAATAACATTGTTATATGAGCCTTCAACATTCTCTACTCCAATATAGCCTATCCATTCTTGAATGCCATACGCTCCTGCCTTATCATATGGTTTATAATGAGTTAAATAAAAATCTATTTCTTTGTCTGTTAATGACTTAAATGTAACTTTAGTAACACAATATGCCGTTTTTTGCTTTGTAAGTGTCGTAAAACAAACTGAAGTAATAACCTCGTGTTTTTTACCCGAAAGGGAACGAAGCATCGCAAAACCTTCATCGTAATTTTTAGGTTTTCCTAATGCTTTATTGTCATACCAAACAATTGTATCTGAGGTAATAAGCACTTCATTTTCTTTTAATGAACCTTCAAACGGAAGTGCTTTTTGTTGGGCTAAAAAATTCGTAATTTCTTCTCTTTCTAATGTGCTGGGATACACCTCATTAATCGGCTTTACGATAACTTCATAATCCAGATGAAGTTCCTCAAAAAATTGCTGACGACGAGGTGATGCTGATGCTAAAATAATTTTTTTCATAAATACAATCAATTAAAATACTGAGAATAAATCATTTACTCAGGATATTCAATCCGAATATGATAAATGTTTGTAAGTTTGCTTTTCAATATTTTTTTTACAGTTTCTATTTCTTTGAATGTAATGTCTGCATTAGCAAACTGATTATCATCTACTTGTTTTTTCACTATTTTTTCCACAAAATCGTCAAGCATTTCGTAGGTAGGATTTTTTAGACTTTTGGTAGCAGCTTCTACTGAATCTGCCATCATCAATATGGCGGTCTCTTTAGAGAAAGGTTTCGGGCCAGGGTAACGAAAATCCATTTCGTTACAATTTGGATTCGTATCTAATTCTTTTTTGAAAAAATAATATGTCAAACTGGTTCCGTGATGAGTTCGGATAAAATCAATAAGTCGCTGTGGCAATTTATGTTTTCGTGCCAATTCTATGCCATCTGTAACGTGCCTTGTAATGATTTTGGCACTTTGCAAAGGGGTCAAATCATCGTGTGGATTTACACTTGTTTTCTGATTTTCAATAAAATAAACAGGATTTAACATTTTACCTATATCATGGTACAAAGCTCCTACTCGCACCAAAAGAGCATTTGCCCCTATCTCAGAAGCGGCTGCCTCTGCCAAATTTGCAACTTGCATCGAGTGTTGGAAAGTCCCCGGAGCTTTTTCAGAAAGTTCTCGTAATAGCCTTGAATTGGTATCACTCAATTCCAATAACGAAACATCAGAAACTAAACCAAAAACTTTTTCATAAATATATGTAAGAGGCTGTGAGAAAAGCAATCCTATTCCATTGATAATGAATAATATAAAAAGAGAAAAGTCAAGCCCTAAAATTGTACCCTCAACGATAACGTGAAACGCTGTATAGAGAATCAAATAAGCTCCCGTAATAAGAGCTGCCGAAACGAAATTATTAAGCCGATAGTGCAAATCTTTTGGAGCAGTAACAATCGTTAAAGCCGCAACTATCTGAATAAAAACGAATTGAAAACTATTTGGCACTATGAAACCAAGAATCAAAATCGTAGTAATAAACACAAAAATAACCGTTCGTAAATCAAAAAAAGCCTTGAGAATCAGCACCATAATTCCTACAGGAACAATATATAAGTACTGAGGGAGCGTTTGAACCATAATTCCCACAAAAGCAATGATAGAAAGCATATTGAGCAATATTACTGCTACTTTTATATTATTTCGGTAAATATTTTTTTCGTAAATCCTTAAGTATAAAGCCATTATAAGCATTATTATGCTTACCAAAACATAATATCCTACTTGTGACCAAATATAATTGTTCAAATTCCACGTTTCGTCCTCATATTCAGCTTGTAAAGATACCAATGCGTTTAGTTTTTCGTCCTCGACCATTTCGCCTTTGGCAATGATGAGCTGTCCTTTTTTGACCCAACCGCGTGTATAGATGATTTCTCTTAGATTCTCTTCTAATGTTTTTTGTGTGAAATTTTGGTCAACTGTGATATCAGGTTGTAAAATATCAAAAAACAAATCATAATACCTTTTCTTATACTCACCGTATGGATTTTCATCAAAATATTTATTAACTTCAGAATTTAAATCACTCAAATTCAAAATTTTACTTACAGAAACTTCACGCAATTCATTATTATTACGGATAATACTCAACTCCTGTTTATAAAGTTTTTCTGCCGAAAGTAACACTCCATTTTGATAAATTTCTTTTAAAAAATCTTCAGCTTTTTCAAAAAGAATTTCTTGTTTTTGTGGTGCAATATGATTGAAATAAACGTTTTTTTTCTCGTTGAATTTATTTACAACTAATTGATAAACAGCCGTATCTTTTACATAATAAATCGTAGAATTTTCCTTTATTTCCTCTTTTTCGGCATCAATTTGGTCAGCAGTTTTGCGTAAAGGAAAATCAAATGGAGCATAAAGCGTTTCGTGCTGCCACAACTTTCCCTTTTGAAATTCATACTTAAATTTTGCTTTTCGGGGAAATATCTGTACAATAAGAATTATTGTCCCTAAAAAAATTAAAATTCTGAAAATCAATGACTTTTTTAAATATAAACCATATCGAAATTTCATCATCATAAGAAAACTAAATCCTTTTCAATGGACAAATATACAGAAAAAATTAATATCAACCTTTGGTAAAAATAAGGAAAATGATTATTTTTGCTACGTTTCGATTAATTGCTTAACAAAATCATCTTACCAAATCTTAAAAATGTCCATTATAATAAAAAATATCACTCAAGAATTACTTACCGAAAACTTCAGCGTGGAGAACTATTGTATCTTTGCTTTTCGAGGAGAAGGATGCTTTTGGGTTGATTTTGTGGAATTTACGTATAGTGGAAATACACTATTATTTCTTTCTCCATTTCAGAATTTCCAGAAAATAAGCGGAATGATGCACGATATTCAGCTTCTTGAATTTCACGGAAATTTCTATTGTATCGAATATCATAAAAAAGAAGTTTCTTGTAACGGACTGTTATTCAACAATATATTCTTACTTCCACACATTGAAGTTTCTGACGAATGTTTTAAAGATATTTTAAATATTTTTGAACGCATTGAAAACGAATCTTTGTCGTGTTCTGTCTATTCACAAGCTGTACTCCGTTCCTATTTGCAACTGATTTTGGCTCTTTCGAGCAAGGAAAAAAGTGCAATTTTAGAGCAAGTTCAGCAAAATGTGGAACATAATTTGGCTTCAGACTTTCAAAAATTATTAGAAAATCATTTTTTAACCGAACGAAGTGTACAATTCTATGCCGAAAAATGCAACCTTTCAGCAGATGCTTTTAGCAAGAAAATCAAACAATTATTAGGGAAAACACCAACAAAACTAATTCAAGAACGCGTAGTTTTGGAAGCAAAAAAACAATTACATTTAACTTATAAATCTATAAAAGAAATTGCTTTTGAGATGAATTTTGAAGACGAATTCTATTTCAGCCGATTTTTCAAAAAATCTGTAGGACAATCACCCAAACATTTCCGAGATACCGTTGGGATTTCTATCGTAGCAAAATAATCTATGCAATATCCTTTTTTGTCCATTTAATTATGAAATTTCTGTCGTATTTTTGCAACGTGAATATATATAATACTTTTTTCATAACATTTTAAAAATCAATAACAATGAACAAATTACTTACATTTTTGGCAGATAGCCAACGTTCTTTTGTGAATTACATCCGTGTTGCTATTTTTATTGTAATGGCTTGGATTGGAGGTTTAAAGGTCTATCAATATGAGGCAGACGGTATCGTTCCGTTTGTAATTAATAGTCCTTTTATGAGTTTTTTCTATAACAATACAGGAAAAACAGCTGTAAACGACAAGGGTGAAACCGTAGCTGAATATACGCTTCACAAAAATCCTGAGGGAAAAATGGTTGCTAAAAACATCGAATGGCACAAACAAAATGGAACATACATATTTTCGTATGGATTAGGAACTGTAATTTGCATTATTGGGCTTTTAGTTTTGGCAGGTATTTGGTCTCCAAAAATTGGGCTTTGGGGAGGATTACTTACTTTTGGCATGTCAATCGTAACACTCTCATTTTTAATAACTACCCCTGAGGTTTACGTTCCTAATTTGGGAGGCGATATGCCAACTCCACAACACGGATTTCCATACCTTTCAGGTGCTGGACGCTTAGTGTTGAAAGACATTATTATGTCGGCAGGAGGATTGATTGCTGCTTCTGATGCTGCAAAACGATTGCTGAAAAAACAAAAAAATTAACAAAAGAATTATAACAAAAAAGTTGCCACATTTGGCAACTTTTTTTATCTATTCCCTCAAAATAATTAAAATTATCTCGAAATATTTGCTCCAGTAGCTCCTCCTAAGCCAATAACTTGGTCATAAAGTCCCCCAGGTGGTCGATAATAAACTAAAACAATGTAATTATTCTCCGTTTGCTGGAAATTCCCACTAATTTCATTGAAATCGACATTGTTTTTGTCTTTTGTAGCGAATTTATAATTATAAAAACCTTGTTTTAGTAGAATTTTCCCTTGAAAAAGTCCGTTTTTTTCATTATAAGTAAGTTTATATTGGTCTAAAAGCTCATAATTAGAGAATTTTCCGTATACATATACGTCTTTTGACCAAAAAGAAGGTTGGGCTTCCAAAGCGAAATGTATCCAAACATAATCGGCTTCCGTATTTGGATTTTCACCATTTACGGTATTGACCAAAAAATCGCCATTGATGTCAGGATTATAGGTATAAACCCGATTGGCTCGACTTATATTTCCTAATAAAATATGCTCAAATAATTGATTTTGAATAATTTGATACGTAGCCCCCGAAGTTACTCGCAGGTCTTTACTATCGAAATAAAAAAATTCATTTCCGCCCCAAAAAGCACTTTCGGCATCATATCTGTAAATCAGCTCGTTGCCCATTGTGTATTGCGGTTGCAGATTTGTTACGGCGTTGTCCCAACGATAATTTTGCAAAATCGCTACTTTCACAGTTGATTTTGGGTCTTGAAGACGTATATCTTTCTCTTTTATAGCGAATTGCACCACTTGCTTCGTATCGAAAAATTGCAAATCGCGAGAGCGTTTTACTTCGGCTTCTACACTTACTAATGGATTGTAAACCAAAAACTTACGAGAAAACAATTCTACTCCGAATCGGTCTGTTATAGAAAGCATATAATTGCCCGTGAGTGTGATTTTTGTCAATTCATTTGGGAATTGCAATCGGTAATGCGAATACGCTTGGAGGGTCGCATACGAATTGCTTTCGGGGCGTAAAGGCTGCTCGTCCATACCCTTGATATATTCACTTTTCATCAATGTTGAAGGCGACCAATCGGTGTTGCAATGCGTAATTTTGTAATAATACGTTTCTTCATCGCCACTCAAATCATCGAATTGCAATGAAAAAACTTGATTGAGTCGCACGATAGGAAATTGACTCTTATCATTGTCCAGCCCTTTAAAAATAACGGTTTTTATAAAGTCAGGTGGCGTTTTTTCGGTCATCACTTGTGCATTTACTCCCCAGCAAAGGCTCAGTAAAAAGCATATAATTCGTTGTTTCATACATATATTTTTAAAAAATCAAATGTAAGAAAAAAATTATATAAACAAAAATTTTTATCTTTGCACCCACTAACTTTAGCTCATACTATGACAAATACAGGAAAAATAGAGCTTATGGCTCCTGCGGGAAATTTTGAATCATTACAAGCGGCGATTGATAACGGAGCTGATTCTGTGTACTTTGGCGTTGACCAGCTTAATATGCGAGCCCGTGCGAGTATTAATTTTACGATTGATGATTTGGACGAAATAGCAAGGCGTTGCCACCCAAAAGGTATACGTACTTATCTGACGTTGAACACTATTATATATGACCACGACCTTTCCATCATCAAAACGTTGCTCAATGCTGCTAAAAAAGCAAATCTAACGGCAGTAATTGCGATGGATCAGGCGGTGATTGCCTACGCACGACAAATAGGAATGGAAGTACATATTTCCACCCAAATCAATATTACGAACATCGAGACGGTTCGTTTCTATTCGCTTTTTGCCGATACTATGGTGATGAGCCGAGAGTTGAGTTTACGTCAAGTAAAAAAAATTGCCGAACAAATTGAAAAAGAACAAATTAAAGGACCTTCGGGGAATTTGGTGGAAATTGAAATTTTCGGACACGGAGCGTTGTGTATGGCGGTTTCTGGAAAATGCTATTTGAGTTTGCATTCGCACAATTCATCGGCAAACCGAGGGGCGTGTAAGCAAAATTGCCGTAAAAAATACACGGTTATCGACCAAGAAAGCGGTTTTGAAATCGAAATTGACAATGAATATATGATGTCGCCCAAAGATTTGTGTACCATTGACTTCCTCGATCAAGTGATTGACGCAGGAGCGAAAGTACTCAAAATCGAAGGACGCGGACGAGCTCCTGAATATGTGGCTACGGTTATCAAAACCTATCGCGAAGCCATTGATTCGTATTACGAAGGCACGTATTCTAAGGAAAAATTTCCAGCGTGGATGGAAACGCTTTCAACGGTTTACAACCGAGGATTTTGGAGTGGTTACTATTTAGGGCAGAAATTAGGAGAATGGAGCGACAATCCAGGGTCAAACGCCACACAGAAAAAGGTGTATGTTGGGCAAGGAAAACATTTTTTCCCGAAGACAGGCATTGCCGAATTCCAAATTGAGGCATTTGACATTAAAGTGGGTGATAGACTGCTAATTACGGGTCCTACAACGGGCGTGCAAGAGTTTGATTTAACGGCAATGATGGTGAATGACCAAGAGGCAGAAAAGGCGTCAAAAGGAGATTCGTGTACTATCAAAACCGATTTTAGAGTTCGTTTGTCAGATAAATTATATAAGATTGTAGCTACGGAATTTGCGAAGTAGGAATATTATCGTATCAAAAACGGTAAAAAAGTGTAAAAATTAATTTTATTGAGAATGAAATTACACAAATTATATTTAAAAAACATAGGACCTTTTTTGGAAGGTGAAATTGAGTTTGACCAAGTTACCATTCTCACAGGAGAAAATGGAACAGGAAAAACCGTAGTACTTGATGCCATTAGAAAGATGTTATTATCTCCAAACGGAAATCATACAACAAAAATAAGGAATATTGTAAGAAAAAATGAGAATTTTCGTATAGAACTTTCATTATTTGTGAATGAAGAAGATATAAGCATATATGCAGAGGAGTTTTTATCTCAATACGATACGAAGCCTTTCAATATTCAAAAAAATGGAATACCTTTTTATGAAATATCGAATAAGTTTGTTGGAACACATAACTCAAAAGGCAATTTTTGGATAACCAATTTTTGGACTTCGCAAAATGACCACTCAGATTTTTACACTTCAAGTTTAGATTTCATCAAACCTGAAAATTATTTGATTGATAGCCTCGATGGTATCCAAAAAAATGTAGAAACAATAGAAACCGTTACTTTTTTGGATTATTACAAGTCATCAGAAGGACCCAAAGAAAAAAAAGAAGGTGAATACATTTTTGAAATTTTAAAAAAAATTTTTAAAATAAGTCTGTATGAAGGAGAATTTCTGTATGTGGATAGAAGCCGACTAATGCCTATTGTTATTCAAAATGGAGCGGAAGTTTCTTTGGATAAATTAAGTAGCGGAAACCTCTATTTGGTGCAAAGACTTATCGGATTGCTTAGACAAATGTATTCGGTGTATAAACTCAACGATTTGCCTTTGGAAGAAATGTGTAACACACCTGGTTTATTGCTTATTGATGAAGCTGAAAACCATTTACACCCAAAATGGCAAAAGACATTCGTTAAATCTATTTTGGAACTCTTTCCTAACTTACAAATCGTTGTAGCTACACACTCGCCGTTCATTGTTGGCTCGGTGGAAAATGCAAAAATCTATGTTTGCAAACCAAAGGCAGACCATTCCGTCATAGTAGATGAAACGGCAAATTATTCCAACAAACCGATTGAGGAAATCCTTATTTCTGAAGTTTTTGGAGGGACAACACCTTTTGCAAATGAGGAAATCAATAAATTATTAAAGGAACGAAAAGAAGCTATCGAAAAAGGCGATAAAAAAGAGGAAGAACGCACTGAAAAACGATTGTTGGAGTTAAATCCGCAATATTTTTCATATTTAGAAATGGATAAATTGTTAGATGAGTTAAAGAATAAATAAATGGTACATTTAGAACGATTGGCAAAGCCTGATGTTTTGGCAAAAAACGAAGATAAATGGACAGAGAGTTTTATTCAGTCAGGTAACGACAGACCTAACAGTAGCAAATACGGACATCCTGAAATAAAAGAAACTTTGGCGAGTATTAGTGCTAATAAATGTTTTTATAGCGAGATTTTATTTTCAGCCATTTCAGATGCTCAAATAGACCACTATGTAGAGGTATCAGAAGATAAAACAAAAGCATTTGATTGGGAAAACCTCTATTTAGCACACAAAAATTGCAATATAGGTAAAAGTCCTAATAAAAGCATTCCAGTTTCAGAATGTTTAGACCCTTTTACAGATAGTGATGAGGAGATAGAAAAACATCTTTATTTTGAAGATGAAATGATTTCATCAAAGACTGAAAAAGGAGGAAGAACCATTCAGAAATATAATTTGAATAGCGATTATTTCAATTTGCAACGAAGTAGAACGCTAATTAAATTTTCACAAGCAATCGTTTTATGCTTACAAGATAAAGTAACAAAAAAAGAAGTGATGCAATTCGCAAATTCTGATAGACCTTTTTCATTAATGATAAGGCTTTATTTAAAGAAGCACAATATATTGTAAAAGATTAAAGTAACACAAAAACACGCTCCGAAGCATTAAAATAAGTCGATGTAATACTAAAAAACGCTCCGAAGCACTAAAATATACAAAATCATCACTAAAAAATCTTTCGGAGTATTAAAATAGCAAAGGGAGAGACTAAAATATAAAAATAATTTATAAAATAAAGAAAACAATTATAAAACAATAAAAAAATGAAAACGTATTATCTATCTAATGAGCAAATGCTTCACAATTTTGGAGCAATGTTTGAAAATCTGTCCAAAGAAGGAGATTTAAAAACAGAATTGGCTGAATATGGCTACGATGAAAGTAAAATTTCGGAAGGAAAAGCCCTTTATGATGAAGCTCGTAAAACATTCGATATTAATGTAAAAGAAACACGCGAAGAGACTTCTGCGTCATTGGCTTTTCAGGAAAAATATCAAAACATACAGAAAAAATATAGTGTGCATCGCAAAAAAGCACGTATTGTTTTCGAGGAAAACGAAGAGGCACTCCGTCAGCTTAAACTCAAAGGAAGTGCTGCAAGAGCCATCGCTTTGGCAATGGAAGAGATGCGAGCGTTTTATCAGCTTTTGGATACTACGCCAAGTCTTTTAACGCCTCTCAAACAACTAAAAATTACTGAGCAAGACATCAAAAATCAGCTTCAAGAATTTCCCGAAGTAGCAAAAGCCTACGCCACATATCTGCAAGAAAAAGGCGAGAGCCAACAAGCTACCAAAGACAAAAACAAAGCCTTTGAAGCCCTCGATAAATGGGTGTCGAAATTCTATAAAGTGGCAAAAATCGCTCTCGAAGACCGTCCGCAACTATTGGAAGCTCTCGGTAAGTTTATAAAAAATTAAAATCACTCTCCCAAAAAGTAGGAAATGCTATTTTTATCAGCGATAGAAATGTATCTTACGAAGTTTATTGGGAATACAAGTGCGAGGTATTGGAAAGATGGAAGATTATCCTTTTATTGATTTTAAGAAGATAAAATTTAAAGTTTTTGTAGAAGTAAAGTTCAAATTAGAATGATTTAATAACCTGATAATGGTAGTAGTAACCTTACAAAGAGAAAAATGTATCGGATGTAATTATTGTGTAGAAATGGCACCCGAACAGTTTCAAATGTCTAAAAAAGACGGAAAAAGTGTTTTGCTTCGTTCCACCGAAAAGAAAGGTTTTTTTACAATTAAGTCGCACGATGACAGTATTTTAGAACCTTGTGAGGCAGCACAAAAAGCCTGTCCTGTAAAGATTATTTCAACTAAAAAAATATAAACACATAAATTCTTTATACGATGAAAAAAATACTATTTTTATTTTTTGCTGTATTATTTTTTCAGCAAATCAATGCACAATACATTGGTGTAAAAGCAGGGTATAATTATTCCACACTTAGTGGAAAAACCACAGAAGGTTCTTCAGTAAATGGCAACCACGGGATTTATGCTGGGGTTACTTTGGAATTTCCTTTTTCAAAAGTTTTTTCTTTCCAACCCGAGGCTATTTATTCACGCATTGGAGCAAAAATTAATTCTGCAAGTGTAGGAAGTAGTCACCTAACATTGGATTATATTTCTACTCCTGCTTTGGCTAAAATCAATGTTTACAAAGGATTGAGCCTTCATTTAGGACCTCAATTTAATTTTTTACTTAATAATTCTGACTTTTCTTTCGAAAAAGACGGTACTTTCACTGTGGTAAGCAAGCGGGCGATTGATACTTTTGATATGTCGCTTGTTATGGGCGTAAATTACAAAACAGATTTTGGCTGGTGTTTTGAATTCCGTTTCGGACAAGGGCTAACCAATATACTTGAATCCTCTGAAAGTTCATTAATCAATACAGGATTCAGCCCTGATTACAATTTCAGAAATACAGTAGTTTCATTGGGAGTTGGTTACATCTTTTAATGATGAATTATACAAACACAAAATTATAACACAATGAAAAACAACCTTTTATCATCTATAAAATATTTCATTTTGGGGGCTTTGTCTTTCATTTTATTACTATCGTGTTCCAAATCCAATATCGAAAGAAATCCGTATTTGGGTGAAGCTCGTTTTTCATATACAATTAATACGGATTTACCTTTGTACAATGCCTTGAAATATCCACAAAACACGATTTACCTTCCTAACATAGGAATAAAAGGTGTACTTGTTACAAGTTTAGGCAATAACCGATTTGTAGCGTGGGAAGCGGCTTGCCCTAACCAGAATCCGTCGAGTTGTGATAGGCTGAAATGTGCTTCTAAAAGTGGTGATACCTTTGTTTCCTGCGAAACTGATGATACCAAGGCTTATATTTTCGTAATCTGCCCGTGCGATGGAAATATTTACAATCTTATCAACGGAAATTTAATCCAAACACAGAGTTCCGAGCAGCAATATCCGCTGCTAAACTACAATATTTCAGTAGCAGGCAACAGCTTAACTATCAGTAATTAAAATAAAAACAAATTCTTTGAATTTGCAAAATATATGATTTCAAGAAGATTTGAAAATACAAAAACTATCAATCTATTTTTCATTTTTACAGCCTTACTTTTTGGGCTTTTTCTGTATGAGCTTTTTATTTTTGAAGATTCTTGGAACGTGAATCACACCCTTATAAGGGTAGGGACTTCGGTCGTCTTACTAATTTCGATGATTTTTCTTAATACGATTGACCGATGGAACGAACTTACAGAAAATAATTCATATTCGATTTTTTTCTTCGGAATATTTTCCATTATTTTTCCGCACATATATAACAACATAGCACTTGTTACATCTAATCTACTGATTATCATCGCTACGTGGCGGATAATGACACTACGTACAGAAGAAAATATCCCCCAAAAGATTTTTGACGCTTCATTTTTAATAATTTGTGCTGGATTATTTACCGTTTGGGCGTTTATTTTTTTACTAAACGTATGGATATCGCTTCTTTATTATGGCTCAAAAAAGCGAAAATATTGGCTAATCCCTTTTGTAGCGATTTTCTGTGTCGGGGTTTTATTTTCAATTATACTTATAGTAACTAAAATCCCTTACCAGCTTCCTATTGACAACTTATGGCAACTTGATTATCAGCAAATGCTCTTCCTCCCCACGCGTATTTCACTGATAATTATGGCTATAATGTTCATCGTTTCATTAATTGTCTATCTTTTCAAAAGTACATACCATAGTGGAAGTAGCCAAGTAATTATTCAGTTTTTACTTGTGGGGCTTATCGTTGTTTTCTTCTCGAAAGAAGTCATTTTTGTGTTTGCTCCACTATCTATTTTATTTGCTTTATACATCGAAAAAATCGAGAAGTTCTGGCTAAAAGAAACTATTTTATGGATTTTCTTAGCCATTCCTCCTTCTATCCTATTGTTGCATTTTATTGCCAAAAGCTAAATCCCCTGCATCGCCTAATCCAGGCAGAATATATCCTTTTTCGTTCAATAAAGGGTCTATCGTTGCAATCCATAAATGTGTATTCTCAGGAAAATTATCTTGTAAATACGCAATTCCTTGTTCTGCCCCGATAACAGCGAATAAATGCACCTCTTTGGGCTTACCCAGCGGGGCTAAAGCCTCGTATACATTCACAAACGAGCGTCCTGTGGCGAGCATCGGGTCGGCAAGAAATAAAAGTTTTCCTTCCAACGAAGGCGATGCCAAATATTCCACCAAAATATCAAAATCCGTCTCTGATGTATGCTTGCGATATGCCGAAATGAAAGCATTATCCGCCCCATCAAAGAAATTCATCAAGCCCTGATGCAATGCCAACCCTGCACGTAATATAGAACAAATAACTACTTTGTCTTTTGTCAGGTAAATGCTCTTCTCACCCAAGGGAGTTTTAATAATTTCCGCCTGATAAGGCAATGTTTTGCTCATTTCATAACAAAGAATCTCGCCAATACGCTCCAAATTCTTACGAAAACGCATACGGTCTTTCTGAATGTTCGTGTCGCGAAGCTCGGAAATAAACTGATTCAAAATTGAAGGAACTTCGCCCAAGTGATGTACTATCATAACTCTGATTTTTTGCCTCCTGCAAAGATAATAAAAAGTTTTTACTTTTCATTTTTCATTTATAACTTTAATACTTATTTTTGCATTTGTTATGAAACACGAGGTTTATATATCATTAGGCAGTAATATCGGAGACAGAAAAGGTTATTTACAATCGGCTGTAAACGATATTAATAAACGTATCGGGCAGGTCGAAAAAATATCTTCCGTATACGAAACTCCCGCTTGGGGATTCGATGCAGAAGCGTTCTATAACGTCTGTTTGCTTGTCAAAACTTCACTGATTCCTGCACAAGTCCTTGAAATTTTATTAGATATTGAAAAAAATTTAGGCAGAATACGCAAATTAGGAAGCTCAGGATACCAATCTCGCACCATTGATTTGGATATTTTGCTATACGATGAGTTAATTATCGATTCTGACAGCTTAAAAATACCTCATCCGCAGCTTCAAAACCGAAATTTCGTATTATTTCCTTTATCTGAAATTGTTCCTAACAAAATTCATCCCATTTTACAAAAAAGTATACAGGAATTAATGCTCATTAACAATGATAAATCTGAAATTCAAAAGGCTAACGAATCCATTTCCTTGCCAAAACCCGTTGCTCCTTTCAAAAAATACAATTACATAGCCATTGAAGGGAATATTGGGTCAGGAAAAACCACTTTATCCACAAAAATTGCCGAAGATTACGGGGCAAGACTCATACTTGAACGATTTTCGGACAATCCTTTCCTTCCAAAATTCTATGAAAATCCAAAATTATACGGATTTACCTTAGAAATGTCTTTCCTAACCGAAAGATACCAGCAAGTTACCGAGCAACTGACCCAAATTAACCTATTTCAGCCTCATATTGTCTCCGATTACGACATTTTCAAGTCGCTTATCTTCGCAAAAGTAACTCTTTCCGAAGATGAATTTACGCTTTACCGAAAATTATTCTATATTTTATACAATCAAGTCGTAAAACCCAATTTATACGTATTCCTTTACCAAAATACCGACCGACTTATAGAAAATATTCAAAAAAGAGGACGTTCTTACGAGCAAAATATATCAAAAGAGTATCTAAATCAAATACATCACGGGTATTTAGACTTCATTCAAAAGAATAATCAGCTTAATTCACTCATTATTGATGTAACCGAGTTGGATTTTGTAAAAAATACCTCTGATTATCATTACATCATCGAGCAAATAAGCAATTCCAATCCTTAAAGCTACCTAAAATGAAACAAATTCTATCTACTCGAACGCTAAATACACAACAATTAAGCCTTTTTTTAAACAAAGGCTTCTCTGTTACCCAAATAGATTTTATCTCTATCCAACTTAAAGAATTCAAATTAAATAATACTGGAAATATTTTGCTATTTACCAGCCAAAATGCCGTTAGAAGTGTGCTTAAAAACGAGCAATTACCTTATTTAATAAAAACTCCTTGTATATGTGTAGGCGAAAAAACTGCCATATTACTACAAAAAAATAATTTTAACGTACTTCATCACGAAGAATATGCCGATGATTTAGGAAATTACATCAAATTACATCATATCAATGATACTTTCACTTTTTTTTCGGGAAATTTAAGAAAAAACACGCTTCCCGAAGTAATGAATAACAACAATATCACATTCAACGAGGTAGAAGTATACAAAACTACGCTACTTCCTCACAAAATTGACACAATACACTCAGCTATTTTATTTTTTAGCCCTTCAGGAGTTATAAGTTATATGAAAAATAATACAATAACCGATGAAATTCTTTTCTGTATAGGCAAAACTACCGCCAATGAACTTACAAAATACACCAATAAGTTCATAATTTCAGAAAAACCCACTATCGATTCCCTTATCAAAACTTGTATTGATTATTTTCATTAAATAATTCATCATTTAACAAAGTATTTTAAAGATATATTTTTAAAATAGAGATTATGTAATATATTTTTTTTTACAAAAAATTTGTAAATTAAAAATATATTTTTATTTTTGTCATAAATATTTTTATTTCAAAATATATAATAAAAAGTAAAAACTAACAGA